>NZ_LXHX01000021.1:0-3877 GCF_001649495.1 Emticicia sp. MM
TTAGCATGAAGCTAACTTAACTATTTTTAATCTCTTTCGCAAAAGCGAAAGTCCTAATAAATAAAAATATAACGCTTGGCATGAAAACTTAATATTCGCTTCATCAATGAATATTTTTTGATTATTGAATGTAAATGGGAAGTATTCGCTATATTTGCAAATATATAACGCTTTTTCGAATTTCAAAAACCTATGACTTCTTCAATTTTACTTTTACTTTTTTTATTAGGTATAGTAGCTTTTTTATATTCATCGGTTGGGCATGGTGGGGCAAGTGGATACTTGGCCATTATGGCAATTATGGGTGTGGCACCAGCCATGATGAAATCGTCGGCCCTAGTCATGAATTTAGCTGTGTCTTTATTTTCATTCATAGGTTTTTATCGTGCAGGTCATTTTCGATTTAGATTATTTTGGCCATTTGCTGTGGCTAGTATTCCAATGGCATTTGTGGGCGGAACCATGACGCTTTCAGATTCTATATATAAGAAAATTCTTGCGGTTTGTATTCTATTTTCTATCGTAAGGTTGATTTATAAATTCGGTACAGAAAATGAAACGAACAAACCAATTCCACTTTGGGCTGGCTTACTTTCAGGTGGCTTAATTGGTTTATTATCAGGGATGATTGGTATTGGAGGAGGGATAATTCTTAGTCCATTGATGTTACTAATGCGTTGGTCTAATATCAAGGAAACAGCTGCCGTTTCAGCACTTTTTATTTTCGTGAATTCATTGTCAGGTCTTTATGGGCAGCTTCAAAAAGGAGGTATTAATTTACCCGAAAATATGCAATGGGCAGTATTAGCAACTATTATAGGGGGCTTAATTGGTTCTTATTTTGGAAGTCAGAAATTTAATACGCCAACCCTCAAAAAGCTCTTAGCAATAGGTTTAACTATTGCTTGTTTAAAACTTATTTTTACATAGAAGTCTAATTTTTTTAATATTAAGTATTCAAAAAAGCATCAAGATGTTTCTCAAATGATTGTTGAAATTCTTCATGTAATTTTCTGAAGGCTACAATTAATTGTTTGCCCTCTTCGGTTACGACCGTTCCTCCACCTTTTTCACCGCCAGTTTGCGTAGTGACAATGGGCTTTTGGGTATGCTGGTTCATAGAATTGACTAAATCCCAAGCTTTTTTGTATGACATTCCCATTTGCTTAGCTGCTTGACTTATCGAACCTGTTTCGATGATATTTTCAAGTAATTCGAGTCGGCCAGGCCCAAGAAAACGATCATCTTCACTTTCAATTCTGAGCATTCCTGTAACCCTAAATTTCTTGTCAGTTTTTAATAAATCTCTGATTGGCATTGCGAAAAAAACAAATATTCGGTGTAAAGATAAATAACTACTTCTAAAAAAGCCTAATTAAGGCTAAAATGACCTAATTTCTCAGTTTAAAATATGATATTTGTCATTTCTATATCAAATCCTAAATAATAGTTTTGGTCACACTATTCTAAACTGCTTACAATATGACTAGTTTTCGCTCTCGTCCTAAATTTAAAATTACTTCCGAAAAGAAAGTTTCCGAAATTACTCAATTATTAACCGATAGTCTTGATGCTACTAAGCTGCCCGTAGAAGGAAAGGTTTTTAGTACACACGGGCTTTTAAGGATAAAACCAGAAGAACAGCATTATTGGTCACCACAACTGAGTATTTCATTCGAAGAAACGGAAGACCACAAAACTATTATCAGAGGTATGTATGGCCCTCATCCGAGTGTATGGGCAATATTTTTAATGGGTTATGTATTTTTCGGATTAGGTATATTTTTTCTAACAATGATAGGTTTAGTTCGAATGAGCCTCAAACTTGATGCTTCCATTTTATGGCTTGTTCCCGTTTTTGTAATCGGAGCAATTGTTGAATGGTTTATGGCCCAAACTGGTCAAAAAGTAGGAGCGGAGCAAACTTTCATGATTCATCACTTCTTTGAAGATGCCCTTAATGATCATATTCACATCAGTAAAATCAGATAAAAAGTACTAATAATTGTACTATATAGATAATAAATTTACTTTTTCTAGTGAATTTATTATTTTTTTAAAAATAATAATCTATATATTTGATAGAGTAAATATAGAATCATATTTTTGTCCTATGATTGATAACTTAATAGTAAAAGTTTAATTATTTTCAATAATTTTAGATTATGTTTCAGCACTTCAAACTTCATTAAAATGAAATATTTATACTACTCATTAGCACTATTTATATTAAGCTCGTTTATTACCCCAAATGATGATGCCGATTACGAAAAAGAGATAAAAGAATGGCACAAAAATAGAATAGAAAGCCTAAAGAAAGAAAATGGTTGGCTAAACTTAGCAGGACTATTTTGGTTAGAGGAGGGAAGAAACTCATTTGGAGCTGATATTGAAAATAAAATTATATTTCCTACGGGGAAAAGCGGTAATTTTTTAGGTGAGTTTATTTTGTCGAATGGAGAAGTATTTATCGAGGCAAAAAAAGGGGCTGAGATTTATCATGAAAACGAAAAAGTAGAAAAGTTGAAAATTTTTCCTAGTGAAAAACCAATTCTTTTGAAACATCACACACTTCGTTGGTTTGTTATAAAAAGAGGGAATAAATACGCCATCCGATTGCGAGATTTGGATAGCCCATTTTTGAAAGAATTTCATGGAATCGAGACTTTCCAGATTGATAAAAAATGGAAACTTAAAGCAAAATTTGAACCGACAGTTGGTAAAAAAATAGCGATTTTGGATGTAACTGGACAAACATCGCAGCAGGATTCGCCGGGAAAACTAATTTTTACAGTTGCAGGTAAGGAATATGCATTAGATGCACTTGCCGAAGGTGATGAACTGTTTATCATTTTTGGAGATATCACTAATAAAAAAGAAACCTACGGAGCTGGCCGATTTGTTTATGCCGCAAAACCTGACGCTGATGGTTTCACTTCGCTCGATTTCAATAAAGCGTACAATCCTCCTTGTGCATTTACGCCTTATGCCACTTGCCCATTGCCACCTAAACAAAATCTATTGCCTATTGCTATTAGTGCAGGAGAAAAAAATTATGGAAATCACTAATTGATAAGTTATGAAATATAGATTTTTATTCATCCTTTCTTGCATTTGTACCTCTATTTTTGGACAAACTACTCGTTTGGTTCAAGATGAAGAGCAACTTTGGCTTGGATATTTCAATCAATCTAGAATCAGTAATAAATGGGGAATTTGGTTCGATGCTCATTACCGAACGACTGACCACTTTATTAAAGAACCTTCAAAATTCTTGAGTAGATTGGGCTTAATGTATTACATCAATGATGATTTGAAATTTACTAATGCCTATAATTATGCCAATCATTTTCCTGAAGAAGGGCATGCCAATATTTCTCAGCCCGAGCATAGAATTTGGCATCAACTTCAGTTACATACAAAATATGGCAAGCTTCGAACAATGCAGTGGCTTCGGTTGGAAGAACGCTTTAGACGAAAAATAAAAAATGATAATGAATTGGCTGAAGGCTATCGTTTTGATGAACGAATTCGGTATAATTTTTTACTAAACATTCCATTGAGTAGTAAAGGTATTGCTCCTAAAACATTTTCAGCCGTTTTGAATAATGAAGTGATGCTAAATCTCTCGAAAAATAATGTCTATAATGTTTTTGACCAAAATCGTTTTTTTGCAGGTTTGGCATATAATATTGATTCTCACTCAAATTTTCAGTTTGGCTATATGAATGTTTATCAACAATTAGCATCTGGAAATCGATTTAGAAATATTAATAGCATTAGGCTTTTCTTTTTTCAGAATCTTGATTTTAGAAAAAAAGCTAAGAAATAGCATTCGTAATGAGTCTTTTTTAAGGTTGAGTTTATTCTCATTAAG
>NZ_LXHX01000022.1:0-7721 GCF_001649495.1 Emticicia sp. MM
GAATGATTTCATGTGCTTTGATAATAATTGACTCATTGTTTTTTTATTTTAGTATATAAAATCTATATATTTAATATGAAATTAAATTTTCTGAAAAACTACCTAAACTAAATACTGAATTGGGTTAAATCGAAAGATTTTCCCTTTTCAAATGGTCGTGAGCCATGATGGTTGGCGAAGAGTCTGCAAAACTCTTGCAAGTGGTTCGAAACCACTCACGACAACTATTCTCCATTCGTTGGTGATTTTGTTGTATTGCTATTCTGAGTAGATATATCATTCATCTACTCAGACTTTTATACGAAAACTATTATCTTTACGCTCTCTAAAAATTATCGTACAACATGAAAAAAGTATATCTAAGCGATTCAGGACCGAAAGTATCGGAAGCAATTTATGGTTTTTGGCGTTGGGAAGACCTCGATAATACCACGCTAAAAATGGAGCAAATTATTAATTTATGCTTAGAGTTAGGAATTAATACCTTTGACCACGCTGATATTTATGGTGATTATACCATTGAAGAACATTTTGGGAAGATTATTAGTCAAAAGTCATTTAAGCGTGAAGATATTGTTCTTTTTAGTAAGTGCGGTATTCGCAAAAACGGAAAAGTCACTTATTTTGATAATTCAAGAAATTATATTCTTGATAGCGTTGATAATTCGCTTCGAAATCTAAAAACCGATTATTTGGACATATTCCTATTGAATCAAAGTGATTTTTTGGCTGACCCAGAGCAAACAGCTATGACTTTAGCTGAAATAGTAAATGCTGGAAAAGTTAAGCATATCGGAGTTGCTAATTTTACAGCCTTTCAACATCAACTTTTAGCTTCATATCTAACAATTCCAATTGTTACTAACCATATTGAGTTAAATTTGATGAATATTTCAGCCATTGAAGATGGACGCTTAGATTTTATTAAGCAAAGCTTCAGTAAGCCTTTGGCATGGGCTCCGTTAGCTGGTGGAGAAATATTAGATGGAAAAGAAGGTAAATCGGCTGTACTGAAATCGAAACTTGAAGCAATCGGAAAAAAATACGATGCAAATGTTGAACAAACGGCAGTAGCGTGGTTGATGCAGCTAGGTACTTTACCAATCATTGGTTCTTTATCAGAGGCTCGTATTCGTAATGCGGCAAGTGCATCAGAAATAAAATTAAGTAGAGAAGATTGGTATGATATTTACCAAACATCGGTGGCAAGCTAAGTATTGGCTCGTTTGAAGAAAATATCGTGTCAAAAGGTGTCCGAAATGACACCTTTTGAATTTTATCTACTTCTCAGATTGGTTTCCTAGTTTCTAAGAGCTTCTACTTCTTCAACAGTTTTCGGAATTGCTTGTCCCAAGGTTCTGCTACCGTTTTCAGTAACTAAGCAGTTATCTTCAATTCTAACGCCACCAAAATCTCGATAATCCTCTAGTTTTGAGTAGTTGATAAAGTTAGTGAAATTGTTTTCAGCTTTCCATTTATCAATTAATTCTGGAATAAAATAGATTCCTGGCTCAACGGTTAGCACAAACCCTACCTCTAGCTCTTTTGCCATACGAAGAGATTTTAGTCCTAATTGCGTACTGCGTTCCAAACCATCACGATAGCCTACGTATTTTTCACCCAAATCTTCCATATCATGTACGTCCAGTCCGATTGCATGGCCTAAACCATGTGGCATGAATAGCCCTTGAACACCCAATGTCAACATTTCTTCAGTATCACCTTGTAGGAAACCCAAAGTTTTAAGTCCTTCGAGCATAATTTTATTGGCAGAAAGATGAATATCACGATATTGAATTCCCGGACGCAAAGCAGCAATAGATTCAGTTTCCATTTTTAAAACTAAATTGTAAATCTCTTTCTGCTTTTCTGTAAAACGCTTACTTACTGGGATGGTTCTCGTAATATCACCCGCATAAAACATCGTATTTTCCGCCCCAGAATCATTGATTGCCAATCGCCCTTCGGTCATGGTATTTCCATGATAATGATTATGGAGTGTTTGGCCATTAATAGAAAATATAATTGGATAAGCTAAATCTCCACCACCTTCACGGGCTTTTGCATGAATGGCTGCTGCTATTTCGTATTCTTTCTTTCCAGCTGCTGTTAGTTTCATCGCCGTTATGTGCATTTCACGCGTGATATTAACCGCATCTTCCATTTGCACAATTTCTTCCTCAGTTTTGATTGAACGTAAGGCGACAATCGCTTTTATTAACTCAACTGAGGCTTTTTCTTTTAATTGTGCCGTAGGAATGCCCAACCATTCACTCAAACGAATCATATTATCAAAGCGATAGGGTGGGGTAAAATGCACTTTTGATGCTTTTTTTAATCTTTCAGGAAGTTTTGAAGGGGCTTCCGTTCGATATATACCTACTTTCCGTGCTTGCTCAGCCAAGGTTGGTTGAGGGCCTACCCAAATAATATCGTCCATAGTAAATTCATGACCGAAAATAATTTCTTCTCCAGAATCTACATCAATAATACCTGCGAGACCCGCATGACTGATGCCAAAGAAATATAAGAAATTGCTATCTTGACGAAAGCGGTAGGTATTATCATGATAATTCATGGGGGCTTCTTCATTACCCATTATTAGAATTAGGCCACTTCCAACTGCTTTTTTTAATGCGTTACGACGCTCGGTGTAAGTTTGAACTGAAAACATGGTTTGTTGAGTATTTTATAGCACGAAATAAGCGAAATATGTGCAATTTGTCATAATATTTCAAGAACTAAATATTTGTGTTTATGCAGAATCTGCATCATTTGAAATACGTACAGTTCTTCAATTTTTCAAGTAAAAGCTTCCGCCTTCATTTATTTTAGGTGGTTTGAACAATTCAACAATAATTGGCAGATTCAAATACTGGCACGTAATTGGCTATAAATCAAATGGTTAAATATTTAAGCCGTTCAATAAGAGCGACGTATTAAAAATAAAAAAAAACTTTCAGAATATTTTGAAAATTCAAAAAGGTTATTTTACTTTGGGGTAATAAAATACTTACGTGCTTATAAATCTTAGTTAAAAAACAAAAAATGTCAGTGATGGAATTCAAAGAAGCAAAAGACAAGTTTATCCATACCTGGGGTACTCTTGCCACTCAGTGGGGGATAAACCGCACGATGGCACAGATACATGCATTGCTTTTGCTATCGCCTAAGTCTATGAATGCTGATGAAATTATGGCTGAATTACAAATTTCTCGAGGTAATGTAAATATGAATTTGAGAGATTTAATGGATTGGGGCCTGATTTACAAGCAATTACTTCCAGGAGAACGTAAGGAGTACTTCATTGCAGAAAAAGACATTTGGAAGGTCGCTAAGCAAATTGCAAAAGAGCGACGCCGCCGAGAAATCGGACCACTCATTGAAGCAATGGAAGATATCAAAGAAGGACTTCAACCTGATACCGCCGAGAAAGAAGAGCTTCTGAAAATAGTAAATGATATCAGTAAAGTTTCGGTTTTTGCCGATACTACCATGACTTCTCTTCTGAAATCAGATGAAAATTGGTTAATTAATAGTTTTATAAAGATTTTTAATAAATAGTTGCATGACTGCCACAGTAGTCATGATTTTTTGGAGTTTTTGGGGTCGAGCAGTGATTTTCTCATAGATAGAGAATTACTGCTTTTTTTATTTAATGGTTTGAAAAGTACTTTCAGTTAGAATGACCGCTCAATATTTTTTTTACGCTTCCATGGTGCCGTAGTTTGGCGTGACATATCGTATAAGAAATAAAGAACTATTGCTAGAAATACAAAAAAAATGATTCGAAAAATGCTTCTATTTTTATTTGAATGATTCTGTGACATATTATTCCATGAATTTTCGTATTAGTTTTAACTCTCAAATAACCTAAATGGTTTTAGAAAGTATTAAAAACTAATAGTTTGTGGCGAATAATGAGCTAAAAAACTAGCCATTTTGCTTGAAACAGCCGCCCATTGAATATCTTCGAATTCAAAGCCAATTACACTTGCTTTGTCCATCGTTCCACCTATATCCGCACGAGTTAAGTATTCAGCAAAAAAAGTTATATCTGGATTATGCCCAAAAATGGCAACTTTACTTATATTTTCATCAATCTGGTTTACCGCTGCTAGATAACTTCTTGGTCCGCCACCATAAAGGCCTTCATCAAGTAAAATTGCATCTGCATCATAATGAAGTTGTTCGGCAAAAATCTTAGCAGTGGCTTTGGCTCTTTCGGCAGCACTCGAAAGAATCAAATCAAATTGAACACCCTTTGTAGCCAAAAATTTCCCCATACGTGCAGCTTCAATAATTCCAGAAGAAGTTAATTCACGGTCAAAGTCACGAAACATAGGTGTGTTGCCGCCATCTTCTGCCGTAGCATGACGTACTAAATAAAGGGTTTTCTTCATATTTTCAGAGGTTTTGGCACGAATATACAAGCATTACCGAAAATATTCTTAATTTTTTCTGAAAATTTATTTCGTAAGAAAATCGTGAAGGCATCGTTTAATAGGTTTTATTGGTTTGATTATTTTCACAACATTCCGTCGTTTTCAACATTAAATGAAAAATAAAGAAATGGCTGATGATACTTTGTAAAGTCGAATTAACTGATTGTCAACTTTTTGTGCATAACTATTGCTGAAGATGGACAAACCGAAGAGAATTGCTGACTATTTTGAATTTCAATAGGCACTTCTTTTCTATCCACTATTTGATATCCACATTTCTTCTCAAAAAAATCTTTCGCAGTTGTTGTTAAAAGAAACAAATCGGTGATAGAATTCTTAAATGCAAACTGTTCAACTGCTTCAGTAATGAGTTGACCATAGCCTTTACCTTTTTCAGAATTAACCACACTTATTGAACGCAGTAAGCCATAATTACTTTTTTGTTCAAGGCCGCCCGTTCCGATGATTTCTTTATTTTCGAGCAACACAAATAAGTTTACTTGATTATCAATATCATTTGTTGGGAGATTGGCGTCTGTTAAAAGAGCCATTGCTTTAGTTCGATTTGTTCCGAGTGCTTCTTCAAAAGTAATATTTTGCGTTTTCATCTTTACTTGAATTTAGTCGATTTTTCATTCTATTAAGCCGCATTTCTACTTTTTACTTAATAGTTGTTTGTTTTATCGTAATATTGCGATATATATTCTTATCTCCAAAGTTTTTAGGAAAAAGTTTATATTTGCTAAAATATATTGATTATCCAACGAATATTGAATGTTAATTTATAATCCAAAAGATTGGTGGAAGTTAATTTTTTACTTCCATAAAGCTGATACATTTCGTAAACTTTTGCCAGCCATGATGGGCGTAATGGCCTATACTTTTTTTATTTCTTACCTCGAAAATAACGTTTTTCATTTTGTTCCTCTCAAGAATCCACTTGCTATTCATTCGTTAGTAGGTTTTGTGTTATCATTATTATTAGTTTTTCGTACAAATAGTTCTTATGACCGTTGGTGGGAAGGGCGTAAGATTTGGGGTAGTTTTACTAATAATTCAAGGAATTTGGCATTAAAACTAAGTGCTATTTTACCAGATAATCATGAAAGTAAAGAAGTTTTTAGAATCTTAGTGGGTAATTATCTTTTGGCTGTTAAAGATTATCTTCGTGGGCAAGTAAACTTAGAGCACTTAGATTATGTAGGAAACTATAATGAGGACTTTTATGCCAATTATAAACACATACCAAACAGAATAGGGCAGGCGATTCATCTTGAAATTAGCCGATTATACAAGGAAGGAATCATTAATGCCGAACAATTAATAATCCTTAATGGAGAATTGGTTTCTTTCACTGATAATTTAGGAGCCTGCGAACGAATCAGAAATACTCCTATTCCTTCTTCGTACAATATTTTCATCAAAAAGATGATATTTTTATATGTATTTACGATGCCTTTTGGGTTTGTATTAGAGTTTAAATTTTGGGCTGCTCCAATTGTTACGCTCATTTTTTATGCTTTTGCTGGCATAGAAATGATTGCCGAAGAAATAGAGGACCCATTCGGTACTGATAGCAATGATTTAGCTCTCGATACAATTGTGAAAAATGTGAAGAATAATTTAAGCGAGATTTTTAAAAATTAAATCTCATTCATAATTCATGCTATTAAAACAATTACCGCAACACATCGTTTATAATTTACGTCATTATAGTCAACAAATATAAAAGATTACTATGGAAATCAAATTAGGTAAAATCTTACTCATCTGCTTAGTAATGGGTGCTTTTTCTTGTAAGAAAGACACCTTAGACCCTGCTTCCAATACAACTTCAACTTCTGGTACTACAAATAATTCTAACACAACTACCAATACGAGTGCATACGCTGCTGCAAATAGTTGGGTTTATGACCAAATGAAAGCATGGTATCTTTGGGCTGACCAAATGCCAGCCAAAGAAAAAACGAACCTCAATTTAGTAACTGGTAAAGATGGGCAAGATGATGTAAAAACTTATTACTTCTATTCTCTATTGAATGATTACCCAAACACTGACCGCTTTTCTTGGATTAGAGAAAATATTACGGATTTAACCAATTCTTTGAGTGGCGTAAGTACAGCTTTTGGGTTTTCTCGAACGGCGGTATATTTAGATAATACGCAGACTAATGTAGTGTTTTTCATTTCAAATGTAGTTTTAGGTAGCCCCGCAGAAAAAGCTGGCTTGAAACGAGGAGATATAATTCTTACTATTAATGGCACACAGATTAATGGTACTAATTATGCTACTCTTATTGCTAATAATGAGACCGCTACTTTTGGCCTTGGGGAATTTAAAAATGGTACGTACGTTTTATCTGGTAAAACTATTACTGCTACAAAGGCAGTCGTTCAAAATAATCCTATTCAGTTTACGAAAGTGATTGAAAAAGGGAATAAGAAAATTGGTTATTTGGTTTATACACAGTTTTTAGATACTTATGATGAAGCTCTAAAGCAAGCTTTTGCTCAATTCAAAGCAGCAGGTGTTAACGAATTTGTACTTGATTTACGAATGAATGGTGGTGGAAGAATTTCTTCGGCTGATTTATTATCGTCTTTATTGGTCAAAAATCCAAGTGTCAATAATGTAATTCATAGAGATGAATGGAATTCGGCTGTTGTTGCAAAATACCCTTCGGTTTCTACGCCAACCAAATTTACGCTAGAACCTAATAACTTAAATCTTGGACGTTTATTTGTACTTACTTCAAATGGCACTGCTTCAGCCAGTGAATTAGTAATCAATGGTCTTCGTCCATACATGGATGTAATTATTATTGGACAAAATACGTATGGCAAAAATGTAGGTTCAATTACTATATCAGATGACCAAAAACGTTGGACATGGGGAATGCAACCGATTGTGTTAAGAACATTAAATTCGAAAGGAGAGTCTAATTATGGTACAAAAAATGGCTTTGCTCCCGACTACGTAGTATCTGATAATATTTATCCGTTCAAACCTTGGGGAGATGAAACCGAGACCCTCTTGAAAAAGGCTTTAGAAGTTATTACTGGTGCTACGATTCCCGCAGATGCTTCAAGCAGACGTTCATATCGCACACTTAATACACAGGTTTTAGAAGAAAATATTTCTGATAATCCTGCTGATAATAATAAAGATATGTTTGCAAAATTGCCTAAGCAATAAATTTAGGTAAGGAATAAAAAATTCCTCGATTACAAATCGAGGAATTTTTTATAATCAAGAATTAATTATTTTATTTCAAA
>NZ_LXHX01000023.1:0-29568 GCF_001649495.1 Emticicia sp. MM
GAGGAATTTTTTATAATCAAGAATTAATTATTTTATTTCAAAAGAACCACGTCCAATGCTAAAGCCTTCTGAATATAACTCAATGTTGTATTTCCCTTTTTCGTAATTTATTCCACGAGAATAAATAAAATCTACATTTTGACCAGAGTTATCATACATAACCGTTTGTTTGGCAGTGTAGACTGTTTCTTTTCCTCCAAAATTGAATACCCCTGAGCCCGTAGCCATATCTGAGATACAATTGCCTTGTGGGTCGAGTAAGCGTAAATAAATAACTTTATTTTCTCTTTTAGTCAATGGGTTCTCAGATAATTTGAAGGAAACTTTAACTTTATCGACACGTTTAGCTTTATACTCTCCGCCCTCTCGTTCTTTACCACGTGAGTTGATGGCATTTACTGTAACGTTCATCGCTTTCAAAGCTGCCGCAAGCGTTACTTTTTCAGCTAATTCTTTATTCTTTACGTTTGTTGCATAAACCGAATCACTAAGAGCTTGTTTATCAGATTTTAGCGTAGAAACATCATTTTTCAAATTTGTATTCTCGTTGCCCAAAGTTTTTACCTCAGTTGTTAATTGGGCATTTTCTTCCCTCAACTTGGCAATTTCTTTGTCTTTAGCACTTAAAGCAGCTTCATAACCTTTGATTTTATTCTCAAAATCACGGATAGAAACATTTTTTGAATTTACTAAATTACGTTTATCTTGTTCTAATTGTTCTTTCAATGCTTCAAGGTCAGCTACTTGTCCACCCAAAGAAGATACTTCTGCAATTTTTTTATCTAATTCATTTCTAATTGAGTCAAGTTTAGTGTTGGTCAATAGTAATTCTTTTGTTTTATCAGAAATATCAACATTCTTAGACTCAATTTCTTGGCGAGCGTTAAAATAAAGGAAGGCGAAAAGAGCGGCTAAAGCAATAGCCAATACAAGGCCAGCAGTTGTGGCTGTATTACTTCTTCTTTCATGCATGTTTTCCATAAAAAATGAGATGATTAAGTTTTAGAGTTACAGGTTTATTAACGGCAAAGTTATATTTTTATTGATACTATTTCAGTTTTATGAAGAAAATTTGTTCTTTATTTCTACTTAATCTCAATGCAATGACTAATTTGCATATAGCTAATAGAATTTACACAAAAAACTAACCTAAATGTACGAAAATGGCTCTCATTTCGAAGAAAAAAATACCATTTAAAATATCCCCACGACTCCGAAAATACCTAGCAAAGTATGGCCGTGAAAGGGCTTTGCCAATTAAATATAGTGATTTGCTACGTTTCGATAATGCATTTCCGCTGTATGATAAAAAAGGTAAAGATACTTTGTGGGAAACCGTTATGTATCCACAAAATGACCTTGAAGAAATATATGAAGCATTGAAGATTATTTATGCCGATTTAAAAACCGATGGTGATGCTGCTGTAATTAAACACTTGGTTGTTGACCGTGTTGATACTTGTACTTATGCCAACACAAAGCCTTTTAGGATAAGAATCGTTAATAAAATTAATGATAACCACGATTATTTCTATATAAAACTGGCTGATGCTTCGCGAATTTATGGACTTGAACTTGAACATCTGCTTTCGCCTAATGTAATTAGTTATTGTACCAATGAAGATACTTTGGTTGAAGAACATATCGCTGGTATTCCGGCCGACCAATTCATGAATAATCACTTGAATGATGCTAATTTCAATCCAATTCGTTTGAGCAAAGAGTTTATTAAGTTCAATGAAAGGTGTTTTGTGAGGCTTTTAGGCGATATGCACTCTTCTAATTTTGTTATTATTGTCACGCCAGATTTTGAAGATTTTCATTATCGACTTCGTGCGATTGATTTTGACCAGCAATCTTATGAAGGTTCAAAATCTGTATATATGCCCCAGTATTTCAAACAAAATAATGGTTTGATTCAAATGGGTATGAAGTTTTTAACTGCAGAATCTGTAAAACAGTACCAAGCAGAAGAGAGAAGTTTGATTGCGAATCGTTTACGGGAAGAGAAAATTAGAATGCACGACCTTATTGATACGATGAAAAAAGATACACTATCTTTACCTGATAACCTAGAAAAGTTGAAAATAGACTTATCTAAACACTATCATAATGGGGATTTTGTGAAGTGTAAAAGTATGGGAGAGGTAGTAGAATTAAGTTTAAAATTGGTTTTAGCTCATTGATAAGCATAAGTCATCCCGAATTCTGAAAAGACTAAATTAGGGATGACTCATGTTTTATTATTTTTTGCTTACTGACCAAAATAATAAAAGCCAGCCAATAACCATGAGTGTGCCTCCAATAGGTGCAACTGCCCCAAAAACGTTTAGTCCAGTAAAACAAATCGTATATAAAGCACCACTGAAAATCAAAACGCCCGACAAAAGGCAATAGCCGCTATAAGAAATTGTTTTGTTTTGAATATTTTTCGAAAGAATTCCTACCAAAATCAAAGCTATTGCATGATAAAATTGGTATCTAACCCCAGTTTCAAAAGTTTCAAATCTTCCACTGGCCAACAACATTGGTTTTAGGGCATGAGCCCCAAATGCCCCAATCATTACACCTATTGCTCCTAATAAAGCACCTGCTTGCAAAAAAAGTTTGTTCATCTTTTCTCTTAAATTAATTCGACTTTGTAAAAGTACTTAATTTGCTTTTCCGTTCACAACAAAATAATAAATTTGACAGGCATGCCCCACACTTTTAGGGTTTGATTCTTTTGAAGTTCGTAGGATAAGATTATGTTTTTTATTTTCGAGTTCTGCTTCAAAAACATAGACCCAAGGTAAATAAAGACCTGAACTCCAATTAGTAAATAAATCTAATTTTTTGAATGGTTTTCCATCGATACTAAATTCCAAAATTCCTGCATCTGGCCCAGCTAATGTAAAAATACCAATTGCTTTCCCCTCAAAATCGAGATTTAACTCGGCCCCTTCGTCGAGAGCTTCAAGAATTGAAATATCAGAAAACCGTTTACGAACTTCGCCTTGTGTTTGAGCTTTCCAAGGTTTTTCATAATGCCAACCATTTTTTACTACTGCGTTTCGAACATCAATCAACTGTCCATCAAAATAGCTATATTTATCCATTGGTTTAGCTTTGATTTGATGTGGTCTGATAGATTCATCGGTAAAGTATTTAGCTGACCATAATTTATCAAAAACCGCACTTATCGTTGCAGAATAATAAGTATGCCCCAAAGGTGATGGGTGCGTACCCCCAAAGTCTTTCCAAGTAAACTCATTTGCAGCCATGCGTTCGGCAATTTCTTGAGCTAAGTTGATGGATGTTATTTGGTAATAATCAGCTACTTTTTCGTGGTTTAAAATTACTTCTGGCGTTTTCCCTTCTTTATAGATTTCAATAAAGGGGTCATGAATAAAATGCAGCATGATAATATCCATGTCAGGGTTACTCAATAATGCTTGTCTAACCATACCTTCCATGCCTCTAATTTGTTCTCTTCCTGAGAAGAAATTAGTAAAATCATTTACGGCTGCTTCAACGAATAGTAAGTCAACTTTGCCGTTTTTCAAAACATCATTCTTAAATCTAAAGGCATGTGGCGTTGAGCCCATTGAGCTAATGCCAGCAGCTATAAAGTCGAATTCAGTATCTGGAAAACGTTGCTTTAATTCTTCACAAATGGCATTTCGCCAACCGTTTCCTTCGGTAATTGAGCCACCTAAGAAAGCCACTCTTCCTTTTTTTGTTTTTTCAAAAATATTTCGAGCATTATTCAAATTTCCTCTTAATTGGTAATGCATTTTACTTTGATAATCAGCAGTATGTTGATGTACGAAATTCACGATTGGAGTAGAATCTGGTAAAGCATGCGGATGGTGGTCAACACCTGGTTTTAGAATTGTTCGCATATTTCCGCCTAATTTCATCAGATTTCGACGGAGTATTGCTGAGTTTTCGGCATAAGGAACTACTTTGTCAGCGTCGCCACAAACACTTAAAATGGGAATTCCTGCTTTGGCTATGGTCTCCAAATTATCAATGGCATTTCCTTTGAAATTATCAGCTTCCTTGTCATTTAATTGATATTCATTTATAAATCCTTGCCATAATTCAGCTTGTTTTTTGCTTGGCCAACTTTTTACATCACAAACTGGAGCATCAAGGTAAATAGCGGCCACTTTATCAGGGTTTTGTTTGGCCCAATTCACTACAAAAAGTCCACCTCTACTAATGCCTTCTAAGGTTACTTTTGGAGAGAATTGATGGTGTTTTACTAATTCTTCGTAAAAAGAATCGAATAAGGCAATTGCTTTTGGACTACCATAACGATGGGTTAGGTCTAAGTACACAACATGCCATCCACGAGCCAACAAGCCTGCGTCGGCTTGGGCAAAAGCTCCAAAAAAGGCTGGTCGAAAAATCCAAGGCTTGTTGGGAGCCACTTGTTTGGGAGAAACTACGATGGCACTTAAATCTTTAAATACGAAATTTTCACGTGCAAAACCTTGCCATGTACTCTGAGTTCCTGAAAATTCTTGGGCAAAGCTGAGCGAAACCAAACAAATAAGTATTATTTGTGTGAAAGTAAAATAAAAATATTTTCTCATTTTTTGATACATTAGAGAAGTTTCGAAAAATCAATGCTTGGTTTTTTATTTTGCAATGTGCGTTGGAAGGTTTGATTTAATGGAGTATTATCATCAAAAAAACCACAGTTTCTCAAGAAAAAACGGTCATTTTTTAATCCACCAGAGTAATCTAAACGATAGGCTTTACGAGCAGTGTTATCGGCAGTTAGAGAAATTTTGTTTAATTCTGTCCATTCACCTTTTGAATTGCAAATCCATTGATTATCAAAGTAAGCCATACGTTCTTGATTACCAGTTTCGGGTATAAAATTTTCAAGAAACGAGTAAAGATTTTTTAAGTAAGTGGTTGTTTTGGGCCTTTTGAAACTAGCAATTAACCGCCATTGATTTTCTTCTGGTGCGAAGAAATAGGCCGTATAAAGTGTGTAGTTGTTTTCAAGGGGTTTACCTTGTAATAAAAACTTGTAGGTATTTCCGGCTATCCAATTATACTTCAAAAAACTCTGACCTCCCGAACCTTCATTACCAAATTCTCCGGTATATACACCTTCTCCCTTTTTCAATAATATAATCTTTTGGTCTTGAGGAATTGTTTTAGGATTATCTGTATTAAATGGACTCCAAACCGAAAATAATACTCGCCGCTCAGTAGTAGAATTCACCTGCATACCAAAGTATCCTTCACCAAAGCCATTTGCCATAAAGTAAGAACCAATGACATCATTACCTTTTGGAACCGTGATTTCATTATAGAACCATTCAACTTCTTGAGAAGATTCAACGGGGTATCTTAGATGTACCGAGGGGCCACGTCTTCCCCAATAGAAGAAATTACCGTCGTTATTTTTTACAAATGCTAAATCTTCAGAGATAGCAGACCCACTGACGATTAAATTTGAAATTTGACCGAAAGTATTTGTTGTCTTTGTAATTCCACTCATATCGACAGCAATGTATCCTGCCTTTCGGATATTCCATTCGCCTACATATACTTCTTTTTCGGTGTTATTTTCGGCAATAATTTCAATTGATTTACCTTGAATACTTACCTTTAATTTACTTTTACTACCATTGGTGTTGATTATTATTGAAAGTTTCAAAGTGCCTTGTTGGGAGGTTTTAAAATAAGTGCGACAAATTGTAGAGGTATTCTCCCAATCAGAAAATCCTTGTTCACTAATTTTTCCGCCATTGTAGGTCCAAGCATTACCGCCAATTGGTATTTGCTTGGCGTTAGAGTCATGTGTTTGAGCAATAATCTGTGTACTTTTTGCAACTAATACACATATTACCAGCACAATAAATATTTTTAATTTCATAGTTTTGGATAGAGGATTGAATAGAATTTATTAATTTTTGTGAAGTTAAATAAAATAAATAACGTGGAGGAACTCTTGAATAATAAAATTAGTTGTATATACATATAATGTAGTTGTAAGTATTTAATAACCAATAAAATGGAAAATATAAAATCAGTTCAGCAAATATTGCCGCCCCCTGCCACACACATGGTAGGCGATGGATTTAGAGTTCATAATTTCTTTCCAAGTGGCTACCAAATGGGCCTTCATCGAATGAGTCCATTCTTTTTATTAGATTATAACTCAAAAATTGAGTTTACACCAAAAGATGAACCAAGAGGAGTAGGTGTACATCCACACAGAGGTTTCGAAACCGTAACGATTGCTTATCACGGTAAAGTTGCTCATCATGATAGTAGTGGTAATAGTGGGGTTATTGGAGAAGGTGATGTACAATGGATGACCGCTGGAAGCGGGGTTTTACATAAAGAATACCATGACAAAGAGTATAGTAAAGCTGGTGGTCCTTTTCAGATGGTTCAATTGTGGGTGAATCTTCCTGCAAAAGATAAGATGACAACGCCAAAGTATCAGGGCATTGTAAATAGTCAATTAGGCAAATATTACTTACCAGATAATCAAGGTGTTATTGAAGTAATTGCTGGTGAACACAAAGGAATTAAAGGTGCGGCTTCAACTTTTACATCTATTAATATGTATAATGTACGTATCAAAAAAGGTGCAGTTGCTGAATTATCACTTGCTGAAAAACATAATACAGGAATTGTGGTGATTGAAGGAAGTGTTAGAGTAAATGATACAGAAACTGCTCCAACTGATAACTTTATTTTATTCAGAAATGATGGAACTGACATAAAACTTGAGGCTCTTGAAGATGCGGTTTTGCTTGTTTTAAGTGGAGAGCCAATCAATGAGCCAATTGTTCCTTATGGACCATTTTTGATGAATACGCGTGCAGAAATCATTCAAGCTTACGATGATTTAGCAAAAGGAAAGTTTGGTGTTTTGGAGGATTAATAGTTTAAGAATTCGATTTTTTATCTCACTGACAAACACTATGAATCGTAATGATTTCTTGAAAACAATTGGTATTTTGTCATTTACAAATATGAACTTACACGAATTAAAAACGATTTCGGATGAGTTTCCGAAATCTGATAAAATGCCCGTTGTATTTATCGGACACGGTAGCCCGATGAATGCCTTGGCAGATAATAAATTTACAGATAGTTTAGCTCTTTTAGGTAAAACTATTGAAACACCAAGGGCAATTTTAGTCATTTCTGCCCATTGGTTGACCATGAACAAGACGTATGTTTCGGTAAATCCTTCGCCCAAAACAATTTATGATTTTGGAGGTTTTCCCGAAGCACTTTATAAAGTTAAATACGAGCCCAAAGGTTCTCCCGAAATGGCTCGTGAGGTGATTAAAGAGGTAAAGTCTATTGGTATTTTAGAAGAGCATCAAATGGGACTCGACCACGGTGCTTGGTCAGTGTTGCGTCATATTTATCCGGCAGCTAATATCCCAACTTTTCAGATGAGTATTGATTTTTCTAAGCCTCCACAATATCATTTTGAATTGGCTAAAGAATTACAAAATCTTAGAAATAAAGGTGTTTTGATTCTTTCAAGTGGAAATATCGTACATAATCTACGACAAGTAAAATGGGGAGACAATAATCCTACACCTTATGATTGGGCGGTTGAATTTGATGCAATTGTAAAGAAAAAGTTAGATAACCAACAGTTTGCTGAGTTGGCCGACTTTAAAGCATTTGGCAGTTTAGGCACTATCGCACACCCATCTTATGACCACTATTTACCGATGATTTATAGTGCTGGCTTGATAAATGCGAAGGAAACAATTAAATATACTTATGAGGGAGTAGAAATGGGAAGTATCAGTATGAGATGCTTTCAAGTGGTTTGATTTTGTTAATTTTGTGCCATATTTTTTAAATTTGGCACAAAATTAAATATCAAAGAACTATTTTTGATAGATTCTTTCTCCAAATATCTTGCTTCCAACTCTAATCATTGTACTTCCTTCTTCGATAGCAATTGTATAATCTCCACTCATACCCATTGAAAGGATTTTTAGTGAAGAGTTTTCACTAATAATAGAGTTATAAAAGTCTTTTAGTTTCTTGAACTCCTTTCTAATTTGAACTTCATCATCGGTAAGGGTTGTCATTCCCATTAAACCTGCAATTTTAATATTAGAAAGTTGCCCCAAAACTTCTGGTTTAAGAATTTCCAAACATTCTTCTTCTGTCATACCACTTTTGGTATCTTCTTCGGCAATATAGATTTGTAATAAACAATCAATTACACGATTATTCTTCGCTCCTTGCTTATTGATTTCTTGCAATAATTTGAAACTATCAACAGAATGAATAAGACTCACAAAAGGAGCGATATATTTTACTTTATTCGATTGTAGGTGTCCAATAAAATGCCATTCAATATCTTTGGGCATTTCTTCATACTTACCTACTAATTCTTGTACATAATTTTCTCCAAATCGTTTAAAACCAGCATTGTAAGCCTCCATGAGCATTTCTACTGGCTTTGTTTTTGATACTGCCACTAAGGTAATATCCTTTCCTGCAATTTCTTTTTCAATAAACTGTATGTTTTCAACAATGGCCATTCTTTTAATTATTTTAGATTCTCGTTTGGCTTATAGTTTTACTCAAAGAATAAACCAAATCTTATTAGTAAGTTATCTCGAAGGGGCTTTGAAAAATTCGGGATGACTCATATTTACAATAATTTTAAGTTTTTAATCTACCCAATCAGCAATAAAAAGATTTGTATCACGAGTACCACCATTATTGCGATTTGAGCTAAAAATCAACTTTTTACCATCATAACTAAACATTGGAAAGGCATTGAAATTACTTTCAGTTGTAATTTTTTCAAGTCCAGTTCCATCAATATTAATCATATAAAGCTGGAAATCATATCCACGTTGTGAGTGATGATTCGAAGCAAAAATAATTTTATCTCCTTTAGGTGTAAAATAAGGGGCCCAGTTGGCCTTACCTAACTTGGTAATTTGCTTTAAATCACTGCCATCAACATTACAAGTGAAAATCTCCATGTTGGTTGGGGCAACCAAATTCTTCTTAAGATTTTCTTTATATTCTGTTTTTTCTTCTTCAGTTGAAAAACGAGAAGCACGGAATACTAATTTTTTACTATCTGGCGAGAAAAATGCACCGCCATCATAACCAAGCTCGTGTGTAATCTGCTTGACATTTTTGCCATCAATATCCATGATATATAAATCCAAATCGCCATTTCTTGTACTGGTAAACACAATTTTTTTACCATCGGGCGATACGGTAGCTTCTGCATCATAGCCCGGGGTATTAGTGAGGCGTTTTTTTACTTTTCCTTTTAAATCGGCCACATAGATATCAAAACTGTCATAGATTGCCCAAAGATATTTTTTGCCCATATCAGGTACTGGTGGACAAGCGTGTCCGCCGCTTTCATGCGTACTTGCATAAAGAATTTCCTTTCCGTTAGGCATAAAGAAACTACAAGTTGTGCGACCGAAACTTGTACTAATAAAATCAGGTCGAACTTTGGGGTCTTTTAATCCTTTTGTAACGTCCATGTAAAATATTTGGTCACATGAAAGTCCCCAAGCGGGGTTATCTGATTGAAAACTGATGTATTTACTATCGCGACTAAAATAGGCTTCTGCATTATTGCCACCAAAAGTAAGTTGTCGGATATTAGTTAGGTGTTTTTCTGCTGGTGCCTGTGCGTAAGAAATTGTATTAAAAAAAAGGCTAAGAGCCGCAAAAAAAGATAGATATTTCATGAATGTTATGTTTGTTTTTATGGTATAATTTGGTGAAAATCAGTTAAATGTACTTGGTTTGAATTTGGATAATTGCACTTTATTGAGCAAAGTTATGACAGAATAAGTTTTTTTTGAAAAATAATTAATAATGAACAATATAACCATAAAATAAGTAAAAATATCAACGTAAAAGTGTAAATAAAACACGTATTTTTGTATCTTATTTTAACGATCCTCGTAGATATGAATAGACTTTTCCTTTTAATTTTATTTTTTACATTTTTTATACAAGCAAAAGCCCAGCACATTCCTACTGTCAAAGTTTTAAATGAAAAAATCAAACTTGATGGTGTTTTTGATGAGCCTGCTTGGCAAAATGCCGAAAAAATGCCATCGTTTTGGCAGTTTTTTCCGAAGGATAGCATTAAAGCCAAATATCAAACCGAAATTATGCTTTGCTATGATTCAAAGAATGTTTATATAGCTGCAAAAATGTATTCAGCAGGAAAAAAATATGTTACTCCTTCGTTTCGTAGAGATTTTAGAGCTGGTGGAAACGATAACGTAAGTTTTTTGTTTGATACTTTCAACGATAAAACTAATAGCTTTTTGTTCGGAATAAATCCCTATGGCGTTATGCGTGAAGCCTTACTTTATAATGGTGGAACCGCCAATGAATATTTTAATATATATTGGGATAACAAGTGGGAGGCCGTAACAAAAATTTATGATGATTATTGGACTTGTGAATTGGCGATTCCTTTTTCTACATTACGTTTTAAAGATGGAAATAGCCAGTGGAATTTCAAGGCGTATCGTTTTGATACTCAGAGTAATGAACAATCAACTTTGATGCGGATTCCACAAAACCAAATCATTATGAATTTAGGGTATTCGATGCCAATTAAGTTTGAACAACCATTAAAGAAAGCAGGAGCAAATATTTCTATTATCCCTTATGTTTCTGCTGGAAGCACGCGTGACTTTGAACATCCAGAAAACCCAAATGCAGGAAATAAACTCAATTTCGGTGGAGATGCTAAGGTGGCGGTTACATCAGGATTGAACTTAGATTTGACCTTTAATCCTGACTTTTCAAATGTAGAGGCCGACCGTCAGGTTATCAATCTTACACGCTTTGATGTAAATTTTCCAGAACAGCGTCAGTTTTTCTTAGAAAACTCTGACTTATTTACTGGATTTGGTGGCTATAATACCAACCCATTTGTTCCACCAGCAGGTTCGTTGGGTGTGAGTGCCGCGGGTAACCAAATTGTAAGTCCCTTCTTTTCAAGACAAATTGGTATAGGCATTGATACTACCACAAACTTGAGCGTGCAAAATAGAATTACCTATGGTGCCAGAATTAGTGGTAAAATAGATGATAACTGGAGGGTAGGAGTATTGAATACGCAAACGGCTGCTGACTCGTATAAGGGAATTGCCAGTATGAATTATTCGGTAGCGGCTTTGCAAAGAAGAGTGTTTGGTCGTTCGAATATTGCTGCAATTTTTGTTAACAAAGAAGTTTTAGGTAAGGAGCTAAGTAAGGGCGTAAATGCTTATAACCGTGTGGCTGGTTTGGAGTATAATTTAGCATCTAAAGATAATCGTTGGAATGGAAAACTGTATTATCATCAGGTTTTCAGTCCGATTAGTGTGAATGAGAAGTTTGCTCATGGTTTTAGTCTAAACTATAGTGTTAGAAAACTAATTGCGAAGTGGTCGCATGATTGGGTAGGTAAAGGTTTTGATGCAGAAGTAGGCTTTGTTCCTCGCAAAAACTTTTTTCACATCAATCCTACTATTGGGTTTAATATTTTTCCTAAGTCGAGAACTTTTAATAGAATTAGCTACGGTGTTGCTTATGACCAATATAGTCAACCTGGGCTTGGAGTAACAGACCGCCAAGCAGGTCCATTCTTGTTGTTAGGATTCCAGAATTCAGCGAATATATTAATGACTTTAAATCAAAATTATACATATCTGTTTAATGATTTTGACGCACTCCGAAGTAATAGAACACTTCCTTCTTTGAAGAAAGGAACAAGTTATACTTATTATAATTTCTCGGCTAATTATGTTTCTGATTTGAGGAAGAAATTTTCGGTTAACTTTCAGCCATTAATTGGTCAATATTATGATGGAAGCATTGTAAGTATGGTAGGAACCGCTTCTTATCGTTTTCAACCTTATGGCTTTTTATCGGTTAATTTTAGCTATAATGATATTCATCTTTCTACAGGAAGTAATAAAGTCTATTTATTTGGACCAAAATTTGATTTAACATTTTCAAAAAGTTTATTCTGGACGAGTTATGTTCAATACAATAGCCAAATCAAAAACGTAAATGTTAATTCACGTTTACAATGGCGTTTTGCTCCAGTTTCGGATTTCTTCTTGGTATATACTGACAACTATAATTCAGAAGCTTGGATGCCTAAAAATCGAGCAATTCTAGCCAAAGTAACCTATTGGTTGAATCTCTGAGTTTTGATTTCATTACAGTGTCTGGCAGCTGAAGTAGACGGTAATGAAAGAAATGAAATGAGGGATTCACTGATAAAATGAAATTAAACATTCATTGCCGTCGGTTTCAACCGAAGGATGAAGGGATAAAAACAAAATGGCTTTAGCCTAAACTTCTATATTGGGTTTGACTAAAGCCATTTTGGTTTTATGACAATGTCGTCAGCTAAAGCAGACGGCAATTAAGCACACTATAAATGAGCATTCGAACTATGATAGTGTTATTTTATGCTTAAAAGGAACAATGCCCGTCAAGAAAACGTGCATTCCTTCGGTTCGAAGACTCCCAAAATGTGAGGTGTACATTTCTCCTTCAAGGCCTCGAAGTTTTGAATGTTTGAAAATTCCATCCCCAAATTTAATACTATCTTTCCCGAATTTATATTCACCCGTTCCACTTTCGAGTGTATAATTATCGGCATCATCAAGTTTTTTCAAACCAATAAATTCTCCTCCTTCTCTAAAGCAAAACTCAATTGTAACTTTTACGCCTTCTGCACCTTTTACATTAAACAACAGCTCGACTAAACCATTTTTTTCTTCTATACTAATTGTAGTTTCGATGGTTTTGATGTTGCTTTGCGGGCGATTCTCAAAGTCCATTTTATTCCAGAATCTACCATCGGTACTCGGTGAATGTTGGTAATTGCCATCAGCACGTTTAAACTCATCTGGTAATGGCTGATAATAGGGAGCTTCAATTTTTTGACTAAGTATATATTGGTTTCCTTCTTTCTTTAAGCCATCACTTCTAAAATAACCTGTACTGAAGAAATCTGTTGAGAAACGCATGTATTTCAGAATGGCTTCACCTTTACGGTAGCTAAAGAAGTTCGGACTGGTCGAACGCCCTGAGGCAATAATTGTGGGTTTATCCGTTCCACCGAAAATGGTCAAAGTTGTATCTTTTCGGCGAATTCTAGCTAAACTTGTGGTTTTGAAAAACTGTTCAAAATTAGTGTTCAATTCGGCAGGTTTTGGTAGAGGCTTACGTAAATCAGCATCATCGGTTAAGAATGCTAATAAATCTGGCATATTTTTCTCTTCAAAACCTTTTATTTGCTCAATTTGCTTACTGATTGCCGCAAATTCTGTATCATTATCATGGATAGCCATGTGGCGATAGTCTAAGTAAAAGGGAAGGGTATTCATACCAATAAATTGGTCCTGACGTCTCGAATCATTTGTAACCATTTCACCGTTAGGTTCCATATAATAGTAGCTCATTCGAAGATTTTTTCGTACATAGTCATATAATTTAGGACGATTCAGTAATCTTGCCATTGTAATGAGGCAGTTGTCTGTCACTTCTCCATATATCATACTACGTTCAAGATAATGGCCATCGGCATCAATAAAAATATATTCAGAAAGCCATTCATCTATTCTTCTGACATATTTTTTATCAGGATATAAATCATTGATACGTGCCAATGCCGCCGAAATTACCCAGCGATGATTAGGCGTATGCACGCCACCTGTTCGCATGGCTTCACCAGCTTCTAGGATAAAGTCTTTTAATAATTCCTTTACGTTATTGAGAGCTGGAATTGATATTTTACGTAGAATTCTATCAGCTACACAAAGAGGCTCTAAAATAAAAGCGGTGTCGGGCGGGGATGCCAAATTACCAAGGTCAAGCGTGCCATCTACTTTTTGATATTTAATCAGAAATTTTAAAATACGAGTCATAGCTGGTATTAGCTCTGTTTTCTGATAATAGCGTGAAGTTGGCTCGGCCATTGCCGCTGAAAGATTCGCAAAATCGAACCCTAATCTTCTTCGAATTTCGGTGATTTCAACCTCAAAAATTTTCAGTAGTTTTTCAACTTCTTGATTATTAGCTTTTACAACATTTTGTAAGAAAGTATCTGTATCTTCTGCCCAAGAAAAATAAGGCGAGAGTGTAAACATGGAGCCAATTCCTAAACATTGTTTAAGAAATGTTTGTCGAGTAATGTTTGGCATACTTAGGGTTGAATTTTAGCTTGTAAAAGTATAGGGAAGTATGTGGGCTTGCAAATGATTTATTGCTCAAAATTGATACTTTATTCAAACACAAGGCTAAAATTGACTAAATTGTGGTCTTAAAATTAGATTATTGTAGCTTTGATTGATATGAAGGAGAAGACGATTTATAAAAACCCATATTTTTCATTATTGAAAACCGCTTGGAAATATGCTAAGCACGAACGTAAACGATACCTATTGATTTACGGTATGTTTGCAATAGCCAATGTGGTGTTTTCTTTGAACCCGATTTTATTCGGGTGGTTTATTGATAAAATTCAGCATGATTTTCAGCATACAATTAAATATACGGTTTGGTACGCCGTAGGTTATCTTGGCCTAAAGCTTTTAGAATGGGCGTTTCATGGCCCTGCACGAATCATGGAGCGACAATTAGCTTTTAATTTAAGTCGAAATTTCTTGCAAGAAATGTATCATCAAGCTTTGCATTTACCCGTAAAATGGCACCAAGACCACCACAGTGGCTCAACCATTAACCGAATTCGGAAAGCTTATGAGGCACTCAAAAATTTCTTTCAAAATGGTTTTATGTTTCTACATGCACTTTCAAAGTTTGTGTTTTCGTTTGGGGCAATGCTCTATTTTTCGCCTCTTTTCGGAGGAATTGGTATTTTGATTGGCATCTTTACGGTTTGGGTCATTTTTAAGTTCGATAAACCTTTCATCAAAACGCTTGATGAAGTAAATGAAAAAGAACACACGATTTCTTCAACTCTTTTTGATAGTCTTTCAAACATCATTACCGTCATTACGCTTCGATTAGAAAAAAGTATGGAGTTGGGTTTGATGGCAAAAGTGAAGGATTTATTTCCACCTTTTCGCAAAAATGTGGAGATTAATGAATGGAAATGGTTTACGGCCGAAATGCTCGTTGGTCTCACGTATGTGGTGATTACGTTGGGTTACGTGTATCAAAATTACGAGCCAAATAAGGTTTTTTATGTAGGTGGTTTAGTTACATTGTTGGGCTTTGTGAATCAGTTTACTAGTGTTTTTCATGATGTGGCTTGGCAATACACCGAAATTGTGCAGTACAATACCGATGTGCAAACGGCTCGCTCGATTGCTGACGATTATGCCAATAATCACCGAGCAGAAACGACCATTGCTTTGCCACAAAAATGGCAAACAATTTCGATTGATAATCTAAGTTTTTCGCACCGAGATTCGTATGATGAAGGTCACGCTCCGCAGAGTTTACATGATATTTCGATAAAGATTCAACGAGGTAAGAAAATTGCATTTATTGGTGAAAGCGGTAGTGGAAAAAGTACGCTACTTGCCTTATTAAGAGGGCTTTATGAGCCAGAAGCGAATATGAAATTTGAAGTTGATGGAAAACCCTTTCAGATGGCAACGCTCAACGAAACCGTAACGCTATTTCCGCAAGAACCTGAGATTTTTGAGAATACGATTCGCTATAATATTACACTTGGATTACCTTTTGAGAAAGATGATGTTTGGAAGGTTTGTGATGAAGCCTATTTTACTGATACGGCCAAAAATCTTCCCAATGGCTTAGAATCAAGTATTCAAGAAAAAGGAGTCAATCTTTCGGGTGGACAAAAACAGCGTTTGGCGTTGGCTCGTGGAATTTTGGCCGCTCAAACCAGCGAAGTAGTTTTGATGGATGAACCAACAAGTAGCGTTGACCCAAAAACAGAAGCATTGATTTATGAGCGTTTGTTTGAAACTTTCTCCGAAAAAGCGGTCATTTCATCGCTTCATCGTTTGCATTTACTTCGATATTTCGATTATGTATATGTGCTCAGTCAAGGAAAAATAGTCGCCGAAGGTACTTTTGAGGTTTTGAAAAACTCTAACGCAATTTTTCAAGAACTTTGGAAACATCAGGATGTGGAGGGTTGAAAATTATTCATCGTTCTTTTTATCCGAATATCATGTAAAATGCACTTTTGACTTAAATTGGTTCTAATAAAATGTTTTTTTATGTAAGATTTACAGCCTAATTAAACCGAAAAACATGATACCAAATTCACTCAATGCCGACTTATTAATCATAAGTCAAAAGTTAGAAAATAGAAAGCAAATTCTCCGAAAACTGCAAGAAGCTAAGCGAGTTTATGTAACTGAACAGAAAAAGCTTGAAGCGACAAAACAACAAATGGAAGATGAGTTTAAGGATGTTAAAGACCTTGAAACTTTAACCTTGAAATCAATTTGGTATAATTTACTGAACAAGAAATTCTCAGAATTGGAGCGAGAACAAGCCGAATATTATCAAGCGAAAATCCAGTTTGAAAGCCAGCAGAATAAGGTTGATAATCTTTCTCTTGAAATTAAATCTTACGAAGCTCAAGTATTTGATTTAGAAACGATTAAAATACAATATGAAGGTCTTATTCAAGAAAAAGTAAAGTTATTGAAAGCAAATAATCATCCACAATTAGTAGATGTTTTCTCTAAACAAGAGGAACTTGTGAAGATTGATGCTTATAAAAATGAAATTCAAGAAGCAATTTTGGCTGCTGAAAATGTATTAACCATAATTCCAAAAGCTGTTAAAGAATTGAAAGGTGCAAAGGATTATGCCACTTGGGATATGATTGGCGGAGGAACTATGGCAACCTATTTGAAACGTCAAAAAATGAACAAAGCTAAGCTGGGAATTGTAGAAATAAATTATGCTCTTGATAAACTCAAAAGAGAATTGAAAGACCTAAAACCTGATTTATTTCCATCCGAAATAAAATTCAATACTTCGTGGGAATTTGCTGATTACTTCTTTGATATTATTTTTGTTGATATGAAAATTAGAGAAAGAATAGTTGATGCTTATAATGCTATTTTATCTCTTCACAAGGAAATAATTTTACTGAAAGAAAAACTTATAACTGAAAAGAAAAGTCAACAAGTTTTATATGAAGAAAGAAAAAGAGAATTGATGAATTTAATTGAACAGGCTTGAAATATTGTGGCACATCTGAAAGATGTGCCACAATTGCAAAAACTTAAAACTTCGGCACAAAGCCCATATTCCACCAAATAAAGGCGTAAATATCAGCCGTCGATTCGAGGTTTTTCTTAGTATTACTTGCTCCATGACCAGAGTTTGTATCAATCTTTATTAATAATGGATTTTTGCTGCTTCCGGCTCCTTTTTCTTGTAATGTAGCAGCATATTTGAATGAGTGAGCTGGCACAACTCTATCATCGTGGTCGGCCGTTGTGATGAGTGTTGCTGGGTAATTAATACCCGATTTGATGTTATGAATCGGAGAATAACCGTATAAAGTTTTAAACTCTTCAGCATTATCCGACGAACCATAATCGGCAATCCAGTTCCAACCGATTGTAAATTTTTGGAAACGAAGCATATCCATTACACCCACTTGTGGAATAGCCACTTTTGCTAAATCTGGACGTTGATTCATTACTGCACCAACTAAAAGTCCACCATTTGAACCACCACGAATGGCCAAATGAGCGTTATCACAATATTTTTGATTAATCAAATATTCTCCTGCCGCAATAAAATCATCAAAAACATTCTGTTTTTTGAGTTTCATACCTTGCTCGTGCCATTTTTCGCCGTATTCGCCACCACCACGAAGGTTCGCAGAAGCATAAACGCCACCTTGTTCCAAGAATGGAATTAGGGTTGGACTAAAACCTGGATTTAAGTTTACATTAAAGCCTCCGTAGCCATAAAGCAATGTTGGATTTTGTCCATTGAGTTTTAAGCCTTTTTTATAGACAATAAACATCGGAATTTTCGTGCCATCTTTACTTGTATAGAAAACTTGTTTTGTTTCAAAATCAGTTGCTTTAAAATCTACTTCTGGTGAGCGGAAAACCGTACTTTTCTTGCTTGCAATATCGTACCTGAAAATAGTAGGAGGGTAGTTGAAGGTGCTGAAAGTATAGAACACAAATTTATCATCAGCTTCGCCACCAAAGCCACCTGCCGAACCCAAAGATGGTAATTGTACTTCATTTTCAAGCTTTCCGTTGAAATCATAGACATACACACGAGTCGTGACATCTTTCAAATACAAGGCAAATAACTTACCACCTGCCGAACTTACTCCTTGTAATGGCTCTGGTTTTTCGGGTAAAATCGTTGACCATTTACCCGTAGCAATATCAAATTTTTCTACTTTATCATTGGGAGCATTGTGGTTGGTCTGAACCAAAAATGCTTGTCCGATATTATCCACAATGCTATAACTCGAATTGGTAATTTCAGCAATAATTGGCTTAAATTCCTTTTCACCAGCTGCTCTAAAATACAGAGCGTTGCCATCTTTACCTTTGCCACGGTCAGAGATACTCAAGAACGCAAATTTTTGGTCTTCGCTCGTATAAACGCCATTGAAGCGTTGAGGATTGGCTTTGTCTTCAAAAACCAACTCATCTTCAGCCTGACTGGTGCCAACTTTATGGAAAAATACTTGATGATTTTCGTTTTTTGCGGCCAAAGCACTACCCTCTGGTTTCGGATAACGGCTATAATAGAAACCATTTCCTTGCCAAGAAATACCCGAAACTTTCACCCATTCGAGTTTTTCGCTGAGATTCTGCTTCGTAGCCATGTCCATAATGACAATATCTTGCCAGTCAGAACCACCTTTTGATAATGCCATTGCACCATATTTTCCATCTTTCGATAATACAAATTGTACCAAACGTGTAGTACCATCGGCAGAAAGTTTATTGGGGTCAATAACTAACTCTGGTATGCCATCAAGCCCTTTTTGGCGATAAAGTACAGATTGATTCTGTAAACCATCATTTTTGTAGAAATAGAACCATTCTCCTTTGCGTGAAGGAGAAGAATATTTGGGGTAATTATAGATTTTTTCCAATCGTTTCATGATTTCGCCACGATACGGAATTTGCTCGAAGTATTTATTGGTTACTTCATTTTGTTGTTTTACCCACTCGGAGGTTTCTGCCGAACGATCATCTTCAAGCCAACGATAAGGGTCGGCAACTACGGTACCATGATACGTGTCGGTGTGGTCGATTTTTTTTGTTACTGGATAATTATACTGAGCCATTGCTAAACTGGGGAACAAGAGAGAAATTAGAATTTTTTTCATAGTTTTTTCAAGGTCTGACTGAAGATCAGGCTATTTTGTTATTGATGAATAAATTGTAGGACAAGTTTGAAACTTGTGAACGATAGCGTAATTGCATTTTAATAAACAAACAACTATCAATCAAAGAAGTTTTACTAATTTGGTCGAATAAAGAAAACCTCTGAGCAAATGTACGGAATAAAATCTTTTGAAATAAAGAAATTTGGGGCGAAAAATGTGGAAAAAACACCCGATTTGGTAGCTTGGGAAGAGCCTTTAGAAATACGTTTAGGGTTTGGAAATGAACAAAATCGACAACAAAAGAGTATTTCTATCACGATGAGAACGCCCACTGGTCATGATTTTGAGTTGGCATTAGGTTTTTTATTTACGGAGGGTATCATTAGTCAAATAGAAGATATTTTATCTATTCATTATTGTACTGATGCTGGCCGACAAGCCGAGCAAAATATAGTAAGAATAGAGTTAAAGCCATCCATAGAAGTAGATTTTCGAAATTCTGAACGCTACTTTTATGCAACGTCAAGTTGTGGTGTATGTGGGAAAGCCACCATCGAAGCGATTGAGCAAAAATGCCCGATTATTCCTAAAAGTGATTTCAAAGTTTCAGTTGAGTTTATACAGAGTTTACTTAAAATTTTAACAAAGCATCAGGTTTTTTTTCAATATACAGGCGGTTTGCATGCCGCTATGATTCATTCGCCAATTGATAATGTAGGAGTATTGCGAGAAGACATTGGTCGCCATAACGCCCTTGATAAAGTTATAGGAGCAGCATTTCAAGCTAATATTTTACCACTTAAGCATAATATTCTGGTTATGAGCAGTCGGGCAAGTTTTGAAATAATTCAGAAAGCAGCAATGGCGGGTATTCCGATTATAGCTTGTGTGGGAGCACCTTCAAGTTTGGCCATCGAAACAGCCCAATCATTGGGAGTTACGTTAATTGGATTTTTAAGAGAAAATGGGTTTAATGTTTATTCACATGAAAACCGAATTGAATAATTTTATCAAAACAGAATTTATTCAATGAACTATCGTAGAAGTAGATTTTTCGCTATGTTTGAAAAACGCAAAATAGTATGTCAAAAATAAACCCCCAACCACCCACCGATTTTACAGGAATAAAAACTGCTGAACCAGCCAAAGAAGCAGCGGGTTTTACTGCGGTATTTTCTTCTGTAAAGCACGTTTTTGGTGCGATGCCAATCAGACGAGGCCTAAAATCTCTATTAAACTTAAATCAAAAAGGTGGTGTCGATTGCCCCAGTTGTGCATGGCCAGACCCTGATGGTGAACGTTCAAAAATTGCTGAATATTGTGAAAATGGAGCAAAAGCCATTGCCGAGGAAGCCACTACGAGAAAAGTTACTCCCGTTTTTTTTCAAAAATATTCGGTGGCCGAGCTTTCACAAAAATCTGATTATTGGTTGAGTCAGCAGGGAAGATTAACGCATCCTTTAATTGTAAGAGAAGGAGTACAGCACTACGAAAAAATATCTTGGACTGATGCTTTTCAACTTATTGGTAATCAATTAAATAGCTTAGATTCACCTGATGAGGCAATATTTTATACATCTGGAAGAACAAGTAATGAGGCCGCCTTTTTATACCAACTTTTTATCAGAATGTATGGTACAAACAATATGCCCGATTGCTCAAATATGTGTCACGAGTCAAGTGGCTCGGCTTTGGGTGAAACTTTAGGTTTAGGAAAGGGTTCGGTCAAATTAGAAGATTTTGAGAATGCAGAAGTGATTATGATTCTCGGGCAAAACCCCGGTACAAATCATCCAAGAATGCTTTCTGCTCTCGAAAAGGCCAAACGTGCAGGAACAAAAATAATATCAGTAAATCCTTTAGTCGAAGCAGGTTTGTTGAAGTTTAAGCATCCACAAGAAGTAAAAGATGTATTGTTTGGTGGTGAAAAACTAACGGATATTTATTTACAAATAAGAATCAATGGAGATTTGGCCTTATTAAAAGCCTTCAACAAGATTTTATTTGAAGCAGAAAAGCAAACAGGAGAGGTTTTTGATAAAGATTTTTTAATTAATCATACAGAAAACTACGAAAATTATATAAAAAGCCTTGAAAAGGAATCTTTAGAGCAGCTTTCAGCCGAATGTGGTATTGCCTTAGAAGAAATAAGAGCGGCGGCTGAATTATTGATTACAAATAAAAAAATTATCGTTTGCTGGGCCATGGGGCTAACCCAGCATAAAAATTCAGTGCCAACCATTCGTGAGGTGGTTAATCTTCTTTTATTAAAAGGAAGTATTGGTATTGAAGGTGGTGGAACTTGCCCCGTACGTGGACACTCAAACGTTCAAGGCGACCGCACAATGGGTATCTTTGAAAGACCTAAAGCAGAATTTTTAAATAATCTACAAAAAGTATTTGGTTTTGAACCTCCACGAAAGCATGGTTATGATACTGTAGAGGCTATCAAAGCAATGGCGGAAGGTAAAGCAAAAGTTTTTATTGGTTTGGGAGGTAATTTCTTATCAGCTACACCCGATACTGAGTTTACGGCTAAAGCCCTGCAAAATTGCGATTTAACGGTTCATATTTCTACCAAACTCAATCGTAGTCATCTAATTCACGGAAAATCGGCTTTGATTTTGCCAACTTTAGGCCGAACTGACCTTGATATGCAAGCAGGTGTTGAACAATTTGTTTCGGTTGAAGATTCGATGGGAGTGGTGCATAGTAGCAAAGGAAATCTAAAGCCTGTCTCTGAACATTTGCTGAGCGAACCAGCCATCGTAGCAGGAATCGCAAAAGCGACTTTAAAAAGTACAAATCTTGATTGGGATAAACTCATAGCCAATTATGATAATATCAGAGATTTAATTGAGCAATCAATAGCAGGTTTTGATAATTATAATATCCGTGTTCGAAATGATGGAGGTTTCTATTTACCAAATCCTCCTCGTGAAAGAAAATTTTCAACCGATACTCAAAAAGCCAAGTTTACTATAAATACATTGGAAAACATAAAATTGGCAGAAGGTGAGTATTTGATGATGACTATTAGAAGTCATGACCAATTTAATACTACAATCTATGGTTTAGATGACCGATACCGAGGGATTTTTAATGAAAGAAGAATCATTATGATGAATGAAACTGATATGCAAGAAGCAAAATTTGAAAAATATCAGGTGGTGAATCTTTATAATAATCACGGTGGGATTGAGCGAATAGCTGAGAAATTTATCGTTGTACCTTACAATATTCCGCAAAAATGTGTGGCAACTTATTTTCCAGAAGCCAATGTTTTAGTACCGATTGATAGTTTCGCTGATATTAGTAAAACTCCAACTTCAAAATCGGTTGTAATTAGAATGAAGCCTATATAAAAAACCTTGGCAGGGTTTTGTAATCCTGCCAAGGTTAAAAGTTTACTCCACAGTAACCGATTTTGCAAGGTTACGTGGTTGGTCAACGTTTCTTCCACGAAGTACGGCTATATAATAAGATATTAATTGCAATGGAATAGAAGTCAATATTGGCGATAAAAGTTCGTTGGTTCTTGGTACTTCAATCGTGAAGTCCACCATGTTAGGAATCAAATTATCTCCTTCTGTAACAATTGCAATTACTCTACCTTTACGAGCTTTTACTTCTTGAATATTCGAAACAATTTTCTCATATGAACTATCCTTGGTAGCAATAAATACCACTGGCATATCTTCATCAATCAATGCAATTGGGCCGTGTTTCATTTCTGCGGCTGGATATCCTTCGGCATGAATGTATGAAATCTCTTTTAATTTCAAGGCTCCTTCTAATGCAACTGGGAAATTTAACCCACGACCCAAGAAGATGAAATTTGATGCAAATGTGAATAGTTTTGAAATATCTTTTACTTTTTCTGCATTTTTTAAAATTTTCTCAACTTTACTCGGTATTGCGTCTAATCCAAATATTAATTCACGATAAAGCTCATTGCTGATAGTGCCTTTCTTTTGAGCCACCGCAATAGCTATCAAAGAAAGCACCGTTACTTGTGCTGTAAATGCTTTTGTACTGGCTACCCCGATTTCAGGCCCTGCGTGAGTGTAAACTCCCGCATGAGTAATACGAGCAATGGACGAACCAACTACATTACAAACGCCCAAAATAATAGCCCCTTTCGATTTGGCTAGTTCCAAAGCCGCCATTGTATCGGCAGTTTCTCCAGATTGCGAAATAGCAATGACAATATCTCCCTCTTTGATGATTGGATTTCTGTATCTAAATTCAGAAGCATATTCTACTTCAACATTGATACGTGCTAATTCTTCAAACAAATATTCACCCACTAATCCAGCATGCCAAGAAGTACCACAAGCAACAATTACAATTCGTTTAGTTTTGGCAATTTTATCTAAATAACTTCCCAAACCTCCCAAAACCAATGTGGCATCTTCAGTATTGATACGTCCACGCATCGAATCGGCAATCGAACGTGGTTGCTCGAAGATTTCTTTTAGCATGAAATGTTCATAACCACCTTTTTCAATAGCTTCTAACTCTAATTCAACTGTTTGAATGTAGGGGTCAATTTCTTCGTTCGATAAATTCTTGACTGTGAGTTCATTATCTTTTACAACCGCAATTTCGTAATCATCTAAATAAACTACATCTTTTGTATATTCTATAATTGGTGTAGCATCAGAAGCAAAGAAAAATTCGTCATCTCCTATACCAATCACTAAAGGACTTCCCTTGCGTGCAGCAATGAGTTGGGTTGGATTTTCAGCATCCATAATTACAATGGCATACGCACCCACTACTTCATGAAGGGCAATTCTTACGGCTTCTTCTAGCGAACACTTCTTGTTTTTTTGAATATCTTCTACAAAGTTTACCAATACTTCTGTATCTGTTTGGCTTTGAAAAGTATAGCCTTTGTTTAAAAGACTTTGCTTAATTGAAGCATAGTTTTCAATAATTCCATTGTGAATGATGGCAAATCTTCCACTATTTGAATAATGAGGGTGAGCGTTAACATCGTTTGGCTCACCATGTGTTGCCCAACGAGTATGGCCAATGCCGATGGTAGCAGAAAGTTCTTTATCTCTTAGCTCGTTTTCAAGGTCTTTTACTTTCCCCTTTTTCTTATATACTTTTAATCCATTACTATTCAATAATGCAATGCCCGAGCTATCATAGCCACGGTATTCCAAACGTTTCAATCCTTTAATAATTAAAGGAGCAGCCTCTCTGTGCCCCACATAAGCTACAATTCCACACATATTTTTTGGTGATTTAGAATAGATTTCTAGGTTAGAAAAAACTTTATACTTCAATGAATTGCTTCTCTTAACCTATCAATTTTGTTGATAAACCTTTACTATAGAAAAAACAATACTTTATCTGTGAAATATTCAATAAATACTGTATTTCTTGACTTTGATTCAAATGTATATAAAAATTTATATATCCAAATAATGCCTGTTTGACATTCTTTTCTTTTGATTTTTAATGGAAAAATATTTAGCTGTAAAGAGTCAATTCTTATAAAATTTTAATTAATAAGCCATTGAATCAAAGATATTTTTTCTTTTTTTTATCTATAAATGCTAAAATGATATATATAAATAAAATAATATCAAGAAAATATATTCTTATATAAAGAATTAATAGCGAATATTGTATATTTAGCGAATATTCGCTTGTTAATTTGAATTTGCTTTTATAGCTTTGAATCATCATACACTTCATCAACAATTAACCAAATTTTAAAATGAGAACAAATACCGACACCTCAGTAGATATCTTAGGCGAAGTAAAACCAGCCTATGAGACAATCTTAACTCCTGAAGCCATTGATTTTATTATTGGGCTACACAAAAGGTTCAATTGGAGAAGAGAAGATTTATTGACACAACGCCAAGAGCGTCAGCATAGAATCGATGCTGGTGAAATGCCTAACTTTTTAGAGTCTACTAAACAGATAAGAGAATCGGAGTGGCAAATAAATCCTATTCCACAAGATTTGCAAAATCGACGAGTTGAGATTACTGGCCCCGTTGACCGACGAATGATAATCAATGCTCTCAATTCAGGTGCAAAAGTTTTCATGGCTGATTTCGAGGATGCTAATTCTCCTACTTGGGATAATTGTATAGAAGGCCAGTTGAATTTACGAGCAGCCATTCGTCGTGAGATAGATTTTATAGCAGAAAATGGTAGAACTTATTCTTTGAATGAAAAAACGGCTGTGTTGAAAGTAAGACCAAGAGGATGGCATTTGTTAGAAAAGCATTTAGAAGTTGAGGGAGAACCAATTTCAGCGTCAATTTTTGACTTTGGCTTGTATTTTTTTCATAATGCAAAACAGCTTATTGAAAATGGCAGTGGCCCATATTTTTACTTGCCTAAACTTGAAAGTCATTTAGAAGCACGTTTATGGGATGATATTTTCGTAGCAGCCCAAGAAACTTTGGGTATTCCAATTGGAACAATCAAGGTTACGGTTTTGATAGAAACGATTTTGGCTGCTTTTGAGATGGATGAGATAATCTACGAGCTTCGCCGTCATTTAGCTGGTCTAAACGCTGGTCGATGGGATTATATCTTTAGTGTAATCAAAAAATTTAGAAATCATGCAGAATTTATCTTGCCTGATCGTGCAGATGTAACGATGCGAGTACCTTTTATGCGTGCCTATACTCAATTATTGGTTAAAACTTGTCATCGAAGAGGGGCACATGCTATTGGAGGAATGGCTGCATTTATTCCGAATCGAAGAGATGAAAAAGTTAATACTTTGGCTTTTGAGAGAGTAACTGCCGATAAAGAACTCGAAGTAAATAATGGATTTGATGGAACTTGGGTAGCTCACCCAGATTTGGTGCCCGTGGCTATGGAAGCATTCAATAAGAAATTAGGGGAAAAGTCTCACCAAAAAGAAATTTTGAGGGAAGATGTAAGGGTAACTGCAGACGATTTATTGGATGTAAGAATTGATAATGCCACAATAACAGAAAACGGTCTTCGAACGAATATCAATGTAGGAATTCTTTACATAGATTCTTGGTTACGAGGCATTGGTGCTGCTGCCATACATAATTTAATGGAAGATGCTGCAACTGCCGAAATCTCAAGAGCACAAATTTGGCAATGGCTGAAACATCGGGTGAAGACTCAAGAAGGAGATATTATTGAACCTAATTATTACCATCAACTACTGGTTGAAGAAGTGGAAAAGATTAAAAAATTGGCAGAAAATGGTCAAATTCCAGAGGGGAAATATAAAAAATCAGCAGAGTTATTCAATACATTAGTTATGAAACGCCAATTCAGCGAATTTCTGACTTTAGGTGCATATAAAGAACTTGAATAAGTTTTCCGAATAAAATACAAACAACATTTCATCAACAATAAACTAATTACAAAAATGACAACGAGACAACAACGAATCAATGAGTTAATTTCTGATTGGACAACTAATCCACGCTGGAAAGGTATCGAACGACCATATACTGCTGAAGAAGTAGTAAAACTTACTGGCTCTTTTCAAATTGAGCACACCATTGCGAAGTTGGGTGCTGAACGCCTCTGGAAAATGCTTAATCAAGATAATTGGGTAGCTGGTTTAGGAGCTTTAACAGGAAATCAGGCCATTCAAGAGGTTCAAGCAGGAATGAAAGCTATTTACCTATCTGGTTGGCAAGTAGCAGCAGATGCCAATTTAGCTGGACAGATGTATCCTGACCAAAGCCTTTATCCAGCCGATTCAGTTCCAAGTGTGGTTCGTAGAATTAATAATGCATTATTACGTGCTGATCAGATTCAATCGGTTAATGGTGAAGGAGATACACATTGGTTAGTGCCAATTATTGCAGATGCAGAAGCTGGTTTTGGAGGAAATTTGAATGCATTTGAATTGATGAAAATGATGATTGAAGCAGGTGCTTCTGGTGTTCACTTTGAAGACCAACTTTCTTCAGCCAAGAAATGTGGTCATTTGGGTGGAAAGGTTTTGGTGCCTACCCAAGAAGCCATTAACAAACTTATTGCCGCTCGTTTGGCCGCTGATGTGATGGGCACTCAAACTTTAGTAATTGCAAGGACTGATGCAGAGGCTGCTAATTTGATTACCTCTGATATTGATGAACGTGACCATAAATTCATTAAATCTACTGAACGTACACCCGAAGGATTCTTTTATGTGAAAAATGGATTAGAGCAAGGTATCAATCGTGGTTTAAGTTATGCTCCCTATGCTGATTTAATTTGGATGGAAACTGGAAATCCAGACTTAGGTTTAGCTAGAGAATTTGCTCAAGGAATTCGAGAAAAATATCCTGAAAAAATGTTGGCTTATAATTGTTCACCTTCATTTAATTGGGCAAAATACATGAACGAAAATCAAATGCTCACCTTTCGTGAAGAATTGGCTGAGATGGGTTATAAGTTCCAATTTATAACTTTAGCTGGTTTTCATGCCCTAAATACTGCCATGTTTGAGTTATCGAGTGCTTATGTTGAACGAGGCATGGCTGGTTTCTCTGAATTACAGCAACGTGAATTTGCTCTTCAAAATAAAGGTTTTAAGGCTATCAAACATCAAGCTTTTGTTGGTACTGGATATTTTGATGCCGTTCAGAATGTCGTTACTGCGGGTGCCGCTTCAACAACTGCTATGGCTAATTCTACGGAAACTGAGCAGTTTCATTAAGCAAAAGCCCAGTTTGAGACTTTCAAACTGGGCTTTTTTTTGTTCAAAACCAACTTATTTTTTCGTTGAGTAATAAACATTCAGCTTTATATTTTTAACTACTAATCTAGATACATTACTATTATAAACCGAGATGGTAGAGGTTGTTGTATTCAATAAACTAGGAACGATTGCTAATCCGTTGTTTGTTTGCTTTTTATTAATCAAGTCTTGTAGTAAAGAAGTGAAATTAAAGCTATAACTATTGGTGGTTTTATTGTAAGATGCCGTATATTGAGTGCCAGTTAGACCATCTAGACCCACAAAATCAATTAAACCTGTTGATGTTTTTCTCAATCTATTTTCATTGTCTAAATGCACTAATGATACTTGAGCTGGAACGGGATAATTACCAGTGATTTGGTCTAAATCAGCTTCAATTACTAATTCAGCTTTATTGACAATCAAACTACCACTTGTTGCAAATGCTGATAATGAAGGGAAATTAATCTTTGGTGATATTCCGATACCTGATTGTAAATATGCACGATTGCTGGTTAGGCTTGACGAAATTGGTTGTAATTTTTTCAAGTTTTGTAGAACTGTACCCGCTCTATTACCTTGTATTTGACTAAAACGCTTTGAGTAAAATGTAAGTGGAATACTCTTTCTATCAGTCGATGTAGTAGTATGGTAGTAAAGCTGAATATAACTTCCGGCTAAAGAAATACCATAAACATTCTGAGCTGTTTGGTTTGAAACTAAAGCAATTCCTTTGACAGCAGCAGTAAATTTTTCGATTGTTGAACCTGATTCTGTATAGAATAATTTATAAATTTCTTCACCAAGTGATTTCGGTAATTTCATCGAAATTAAACTATCCTGTACGGTTGAATTAGCACGCTTTAATTCTTTATAAGTAAATGTCTTACTTGCCATTGGGGTTGGGTCGTAAGTCATTACATCTTCATTAGTATATCTTGTTTTATCAAAGCTCTGAGTGAGACGGTGAAGCGTAAGATTATAATCTTTGGTACTATCGCCGTAAGCAAAGCCATTATGAGCAAAAAATACGTAAACAGAGTCATAAACAGTGATACCTGAGTCTGCCGCAGGAAACTTAAGTGTTGTAAATACATCTGTATTCAATAATGGGAGGGAGATTTCGGTAAATGTTTTCGCACTTACTTCTCCTAAAAGAGGGTCTTTATAGCGTCCAACTACCCCACCAGCTTGTCCGGATGTAAATGTTGAATCAAGCAATAATGACGATGAGGCTACTTTTACAGTATCTGTAAAAATAGTTGCTACCTGACCACCAGTGTTTGATGTATTGATAAGAATTGCGGTTGGGTCTTCGCACGAGAAAAATAATGCGGAAAATAGCATTATTGCTAAATTCCGCATTGTTTTGAGATGTAAAAACTTTACATCTATACCAATATTATTCAGGAACAAGTTCTGTGTAAAGGTTAAAATACGTTTCCGTAACGTTGTCATCTTCAATGCTTGCTTCGATAGTGTTTGCTGCAATTTCATTCAAAAGTTTACTTAATTTTTCATTCGATTCCTCGTT
>NZ_LXHX01000024.1:0-123010 GCF_001649495.1 Emticicia sp. MM
GAGGAAGAAGAGGAAGAAGAGGAAGAAGAGGAAGAAGAGGAAGAAGAGGAGGAAGAAGAGGAGGAAGAAGAAGAAGAGGAGGAAGAAGAAGAGGAAGAAGAAGAGGAAGAAGAAGAGTATGAAGAAGAGGAAAGTGAAGGGGAAGAAGAGTACGAAGAAGAGGAAAGTGAAGAGGAAGAAGAAGAAAGCGAAGAGGAGGAAGGAAGTAGTGAGGGTGAAGAGGAGTCTGAGGAAGAAGAGCGTTAAAATTAAGTCACAGGTTGAAAAGCCTGTGACTTTTTTATTGAAAACAGAAAACAATTAAGAATTGATTTCTGAGAATATTTATACTATATAAAAATTTGATTTCGTTCAATATAGGTTTAAATTTGAGTGTAAATACTCATTAATATTTCAAATACTCAATAAATAGGTTTGAAATGGTGTAGGTATTTGCAAAAAAAATGCAAGTTTTTTAAATAATTGGCTTAGATGTTACCTTAGAAAAATAACAAAACCAAACAAATCCTACAAAAAGTTGTACTTTATAAAGAATTTAGAATATTCCACTAAAATAATTGCCTTTTGAAGAATAATATATTGTTTTCGTATTATATATTTGTATCATATTCTTTGATTGATAACCGCAATACATTAAAAAATTACAACAATGGCAAACGTTCCAGTAGCAAAATTAGAGTACATTTGGCTTGATGGTTACAAACCAACACAAAGCCTTCGCAGCAAAACTAAAATTGAAAAAGACTTCAGTGGAAAATTAGAAGATTGCGGAATGTGGTCTTTTGATGGTTCATCTACACAACAAGCCGAAGGTGGTTCTTCTGACTGTTTATTGAAGCCAGTATTCATTTGTCCAGACCCAACTCGTCTTGGTACAGGCTTCTTAGTAATGTGTGAAGTTTTGAATGCAGATGGAACGCCTCACGAATCTAACGGTCGTGCTACCATTGATGATGAAGATAATGATTTCTGGTTTGGTTTTGAGCAAGAATATTTCTTGTGGAATCCAGAAACTAATAAACCACTTGGTTTCCCAGCAACAGGTTACCCAGCTCCACAAGGACAATATTATTGTTCAGTTGGTGCAGCCAATGCTTTTGGTCGTGACATGGTTGAAGAACACCTTGAAGTTTGTTTACAAGCGGGTCTTAACATTGAAGGTATCAATGCTGAGGTTGCTGCTGGTCAGTGGGAATTCCAAGGTTTTGCTAAAGGTGCAAAACAAGCAGGTGATGAAATGTGGATTGGCCGTTATTTATTAGAAAAAATTGGTGAAAAATATGGCGTAGCTATTAACTGGCACTGTAAGCCATTAGGCGATACAGACTGGAATGGTTCAGGTATGCACGCTAACTTCTCAAACACCTTGTTGAGAACTTCAGGTAAAAAAGAAGATTACGATGCAGTTTGTCAAGCATTTGCTCCTTTCGTAAAAGAACACATTGCTGTTTATGGTGCAGATAACCACTTACGTTTGACAGGCAAACACGAAACACAATCAATTGATAAATTCTCTTATGGTGTTTCTGACCGTGGTGCATCAATCCGTATTCCGATTGCAGCTGTACAAAAAGGCTGGAAAGGATGGTTGGAAGACCGTCGTCCAAACTCAGCTGCTGACCCGTACAAAGTTGCAGCTCGTATCATCAAAACTGTTAAAACAGCCAAAGTACCGGCTTAATAATAAAGACTTTTTTTCGAATAATATTTTGTTCACAAAGCCCCATGACTCTGTCGTGGGGTTTTTGTATTTATATCTGTGAACAAACTTCCGAATTTACCGATATAAAAAACGTCGGCAGCGTTCAAAACGCTGCCGACGTTAAACAACTTATGAAAATATGTATAATTACTTCACTGCCTCAACCCACTTACGGGCATTCACGAAAGCTTCTAACCATGGTGTAACTTCATCATTCTTGCGTTCAGGATAATTTGCCCAATTCCACGGGAATGTTGAACGTTCAATGTGAGGCATCATTACTAAATGACGTCCAGTTTTATCACACATCATGGCAGTATTATAATCCGAGTCGTTTGGATTGGCTGGATATTCGGCGTAACCGTATTTTGCTACAATATTATATTGGTCTTCTGAATAGGGAAGATTGAATTTCCCTTCTCCGTGCGAGACCCAGACTCCCAAAGTTGCACCTTCGAGTGTCGAAAGCATTACTGAATTATTTTTCTGCACTTTCACCGAAGTAAAAATACTTTCGTGTTTATGAGATTTATTGTGGTGGAGCTTGCCATGAATTTCGTGTTCAGGGTTAATTAATTCCAACTCCATTAACAGCTGGCAACCATTACAAATACCAACCGAAAGTGTATCTTCACGTTCAAAGAAATTTTTGAGTGCTGTATTTGCTTTTTCGTTGTATAAAAATGCTCCAGCCCAGCCTTTTGCCGAACCTAAAACATCCGAATTAGAGAATCCACCAACCGCACCAATGAACTGTATATCTTCGAGCGTCTCACGACCAGAAATTAAATCGGTCATGTGAACATCTTTTACATCAAAACCGGCCAAATACATAGCATTCGCCATTTCTCGCTCAGAGTTACTGCCTTTTTCACGAATAATAGCTGCTTTTGGTCTCGGTTTGCTCGCATCAATTACTGGTTTTTTTCCATCAAATTGAGTTGGGAAAGTAAACTTCAATGGTTGATTTTTATAATTATTGTATCTTTCAGCTGAAACTCCGTTTTTAGCCTGTCTGGAATCAAGTAAGAAAGAAGTTTTATACCAAGTATCTCTTAGCTGAGGAATGTTAAATATTAGCTGATTTATGTTTAATTCAGTTCCGTCACAAGTAGAACCAATTTTGAAAATCTCAATATTATTTTCAGCAAAAACAGACTCAATTTCTTCACTTGCTTGAATTACAACTGCAATATTTTCAGCAAATAATACTTTCACAAGGTCAGTTTCTCCCAAATTACTCAAATCAATCGTTGCACCGAGATTTACTTCAGCGAAACACATTTCGAGCAAAGTCGTAATCAAACCACCACTACCAACATCATGTCCTGCTGAAATTTTATCTGCTTTAATCAAATCTTGTAGTGTATTGAAAGCTTTTTTGAAATATTCTGCATCTTTGATTGTAGGTACCTCACTACCAACTTTATTCAAAATCTGAGCGAAAGAACTTCCACCCAATTTAAACGAATCTTGCGACAGGTTCAAATAATAAATATTTTCACCGTTTCTTTTTAAAACTGGCTCAACAACCTTTGTAATATCTGAACAATTTCCACCTGCGGAAATAATCACCGTTCCTGGGGCAATCACTTCATCATTTGGATATTTTTGCTTCATCGAAAGCGAATCTTTTCCTGTTGGAATATTAATTCCGAGTTCAATGGCAAAATCTGAACAACCTTTTACTGCTTCATAAAGTCGAGCATCTTCACCTTCATTTTTGCAAGCCCACATCCAGTTTGCTGAAAGTGATACTGATTTTAATCCTTCTTTCAAAGGGGCAAAAACAATATTTGATAATGATTCTGCAATGGCGGTTCGAGAAGCAGCAACTGGGTCAACCAAAGCCGATACAGGCGAATGACCGATTGTTGTGGCAATTCCTTCCTTTCCTTTAAAGTCCAAAGCCATAACACCAACATTGTTCAAAGGCAGTTGTAAAGGCCCCGCACATTGCTGCTTTGCAACCCTTCCGCCTACACAACGGTCAACTTTATTGGTCAGCCAATCCTTACACGCAACGGCTTCGAGTTGAAGTACTTGGTCTAAGTAAATAGCTATGTTTTCGGTAGAATATACTAAATCTGAATAGTTTCGTTCTACAGTTTTGTCGTCCATGATGAACTTTGGCGAACTACCAAACATATCTTCAATCGCAAAATCCATTGGTTTTATACCAGTCGATTTTGATTCAAACGTAAAACGATGGCTTCCTGTAATATCACCCACTTCATACATCGGCGAGCGTTCACGGTCGGCAATGCGTTTGAGGGTTTCAATATCTTTTTCTCCAATCACAAGGCCCATTCTTTCTTGCGATTCATTTCCAATAATTTCTTTGGCCGAAAGGGTAGGGTCGCCAACTGGTAATTTATCCAAATCGATCAAACCGCCTGTTTCTTCTACTAATTCAGACAAACAGTTGAGGTGTCCACCTGCACCGTGGTCGTGAATCGAAACGATTGGGTTGTGGTCACTTTCAACCAAGCCACGAATGGCATTAGCAGCACGTTTTTGCATTTCTGGATTTGAACGTTGAATGGCATTTAACTCAATTCCTGAACCAAAAGCACCTGTATCTGCTGAAGAAACCGCTGCACCACCCATACCGATTCGGTAGTTTTCACCGCCGAGAATTACTACTTTATCACCAACACTTGGTTTTTGTTTAATAGCTTGTTCGGCTTTCCCGTAGCCAATTCCACCCGCCATCATGATTACTTTATCGAAACCAAGTTTTCGTGCATCTTCCTCATGTTCAAATGTCAAAACCGAGCCAGTGATGAGCGGCTGTCCAAACTTATTACCAAAATCAGAAGCACCATTTGAGGCTTTTATCAAAATATCCATTGGAGTTTGGTACAACCACGGGCGTTCTGACATACCTTTCTCCCACGGGCGGTTTTCTTCCAAACGAGAATATGAAGTCATGTAAACTGCTGTTCCTGCCAAGGGTAAAGAACCAATTCCACCAGCCAAACGGTCACGAATTTCACCTCCCGAACCAGTAGCAGCACCATTAAAAGGCTCAACTGTTGTCGGGAAATTATGCGTTTCTGCTTTTAAAGAAATCACAGAATCAAATTCTTTTTCAGCATAAAAATCTGGTTTATCGGCACTTAAAGGAGCAAATTGCGTTACTTTCGGCCCTTTTACGAAGGCAACATTATCTTTATATGCTGAAACAATATCATTTGGATTGGTTTCGGATGTTTTCTTGATTAATTTGAAAAGTGAAGTCTCTTTCGCTACTCCATCAATGACAAATGTTCCATTGAAAATTTTATGGCGGCAGTGTTCTGAATTAACTTGTGAGAAACCAAATACTTCAGAATCGGTTAATTTTCTGCCCAGTTTTGTAGAAAGGTTATTTAAATACTCAACTTCTTCAACACTGAGCGAAAGCCCTTCTTGTTTATTGTAAGCAGCAATATCTTCGATTTCAATGATTGGTTCAGGCTTAATATTAATGGTATAAATTGTCTGATTAAGCTGAGTATATTTCTGCGAAAGCATTGGGTCGAAGCCCGTAAAATCTTCTGTAACAGTTTTAAATTCTTCGATACGAATAATGCCCGAAATTCCCATATTTTGAGTGATTTCTACGGCATTCGTACTCCAAGGTGTAATCATTGCAGCACGTGGGCCAACAAAATAGTCGTTTAATGAAGCGTCTTTGGTATTTGTAAGCGTGTATTTGTGGTCTGCTTGGCTATTAAAAAGCCAAAGGAGTTTTTTGATGTCTTCATTTGAAAGGTTGTCTTGCGTTTGAACCGCAAATACTGTGTCTTGGCTTCCGAAGAAATGAATCATTTTGTTGCTATTTTGTAGAGGTTTTTGAAAACGCAAAATTAATTCAATTAAATGAAGAATGCGAGAAATAAAACATTAGAAAACTTCAAAATCTGAGATTCATGGAATAAGAAAAGTTTGTTTATAATTCTTCTTGGAATAATACATTTTTTGTTTTTGCTGAATATCGAAAATCAGATTTTCTGCTAAAAACGAACTGTTTTTTAGCTAACTTTGTAGTTTGAAAGAGAAAAAGGAAGTTTTCACTCGAAGTGAAGACTTCCTTAATCATTTGAAACATGAAAAAAGTAGCATTTTATACACTGGGTTGTAAATTAAATTATTCAGAAACTTCGACAATCGGACGAATGTTTGAAAGTCGTGGGTATCAGAAGGTAGAATTTAATGAAACTCCAGATATATTTATTATCAATACTTGCTCGGTCACAGAAAACGCTGACAAAAAATGTAAAAAAATTGTCAAAGAAGCCAACCGTGTAAATCCTGATGGTTATGTGGCAATTATTGGTTGCTATGCACAGCTAAAACCGCAAGAAATTTCGGAAATTGAAGGTGTTGATGCCGTCTTAGGTGCAGCTGAAAAATTTCGTTTGGTAGATTTATTGGGCGATTTTGTAAAAGAACCTCGTGAAAAGTCTGAAAAAGCGACAATTTTCAATTCTAAAATTGAAGAAGCCGTTGATTATCATACATCTTATTCCCTTAATGACCGTACTCGTACTTTTTTAAAAGTGCAAGATGGTTGCGATTACCCTTGTTCGTACTGTACAATCCCATTGGCTCGTGGAAAAAGTCGCTCTGATTCGATAGCAAATGTGGTAAAGGCTGCGAAAGAAATTGCACAGAGTGGTGTAAAAGAAATAGTATTAACAGGAGTAAATATCGGTGATTTTGGCTTACAGAATGGTATCAGAGTTGAAACTTTCTTTGATTTGATTAAAGAATTAGACGAAGTTGAAGGAATTGAAAGATTCCGCATTTCGAGTATCGAACCTAATCTTCTGACTGATGATATTATTGAATTTGTAGCAAAATCAAAGAGATTTGTACCTCATTTTCATATTCCATTGCAATCGGGTTCGAGTAAGGTTTTGGCATTGATGAAACGCCGTTATAAACGTGAACTTTATGTTGAAAGAGTCAATAAAATCAAACAATTAATGCCAGATTGTTGCATTGGTGTTGATGTAATTGTTGGACATCCAGGCGAAACTGAAGAAGAGTTTTTGGAAACCTATAATTTCTTGAATGAATTGAATATCAGTTATTTACACGTATTTACTTATTCGGAAAGGCCAAACACAACGGCAATTTCCATTAAGCCTACTGTGCCACAAAACAAACGTGCCGAACGCTCAAAAATGCTTCATATTTTATCAGATAAGAAAAAAAGATATTTTTATGAAAGTCAAATCGGAAAGAAATTTTCGGTGCTTTTTGAAGAAGATATTGAAGAGGGAAATATGCACGGATGGACAGAAAATTACGTGCGTGTAACTGCCAAATACGACCCAATGCTCATCAACGAAACAAAGCAGGTAAGTTTATCTTCGATAAATGATAAAATGTTAGTTGAGGTGGAAGAGGTTGAAGAATACATAACTCATTAAAAACAGTTGTGCCACATCTCATAGATGTGGCACAACTTAAAGCTTTTTAACACAGTTTGAGAAGCGTTCCTCAGACTACAAATACATTACAAAAACTCGCTCAAATCTCCCACGCCTTCACGTATTACTTCAAAGTCGTCATCAACTGCCAAAACTACGGTTGAAGGTTCGATTCCACACCAGCCTCCATCAATAATAATATCAACTTTTTCGGCATTCTGCGAGTAAATTACTTCAATTTCGTTAGGGTATTCTAAAATATCATCAATGTCATCTTTTACTGAAGTTGTGATGATTGGATTACCCAACATTTCAATAATTTTTAAAGGAATTTCGTGGTCAGGAATTCTGATACCAATTGTTTTACGTTTAGTTTGAAGCGTTTTGGGTAAATCGCTTGTTGCAGGAAGAATAAATGTAAAAGGGCCAGGTAAAGCTCTTTTTAAAAGCCTGAATGTATTATTTGAAACTTTGGCATAAGTTGAAATATTACTTAAATCATGGCAAACAATCGAAAAATTATTATGTTGCAGTTTTATTCCTTTGATTTTACTCAATTTCTCTACTGCTTTGGTATTGAAAATATCACAGCCCATCGAATAGACAGTATCAGTCGGATAAATGATGATTCCACCATTTTTAAGGCATTCCACTATCTGACGAAGTTTTCTTTCATCCAAATTCCCTTGATATAATTCAATAATTTCTGCAGACATTTTTAGTCGATGGTCAATAGTTGGCAGTCCACGGTTTGAAAGACAATTGACCGTGGACTGTTGACTATGGTCTAATTATTTACTCTTTTTTGCTTTTTTGTTACCGATGGCTGTTGCTTGATTATCTTTTGGAGCATTCATTTCCATGTAATCTACTGTCAAAGCAGCTAAAGATTTGATACCGAGTGTAAAACCTGATTCGTCGATATAAAAATCTGGTGTATGGTGTGGGGCAGGAGTGGTGCTTCCTTTTGGTTTTCCTCCTAAAAAGTAGAAGAATCCTGGTACTTTTTGTTGGAAGAAACTAAAATCTTCTGCTCCAGTTTGTACTGGCTGTACTTTTACATTTTCTTTTCCTGCAACGCCTTCAACCGAAGCAATCATTTTTTCAGTCAAAGCTGGGTCATTATACGTTACTGGATAACCAGTGTCGATAGTAACATCAGCTTTTGCACCTGCACTTTCTGCAATATTTGTAGCTACTTCTTTAATTCTACGATGAACCAATTCTCGTTGTTCAGTTCCAAAAGTTCTGATTGTGCCAATCATATCTAAGTTTTCTGAGATAATATTTTGGCGAATTCCACCATGAATTGCCCCAACTGTTACGATTGCTGGGTTTTCTGTAATATTTACATTTCGGCTAACAATTGTCTGCAAACCCATTACGATTTGTGAAGCCGTGGTGATTGGGTCGATACCAGACCAAGGATTCGCACCATGTGTTTGTTTCCCATTTATTTTTATAGCCAGTTGGTCAACGGCCGCCATAGTAGCACCTGGACGGTAGCCAATAGTGCCGACTTCGGTAACTGAACTAATGTGCAAGCCAAAAACTGCATCAACTTTTGGATTTTCCATAACACCTTCCATGACCATTAATTCAGCACCTGATTTTCCATTTTTCAAAAGTTTTGGGTCATAAACGCCCTCTTCTGCAGGCTGAAACAAAAATTTAACTGTTCCCGCTATTTCGCTTTTCATCGAAGCTAATACTTCGGCAACTCCCATTAAAATAGCTACGTGAGAATCGTGACCACAAGCGTGCATAACGCCTGTTTTTTGGCCATTATAAATGGTACTAACAGTTGATTTGAATGGAATATCAACTCTTTCGGTTACAGGAAGTCCATCCATATCAGCACGAAGAGCTACTACTGGGCCAGGTTTTCCGCCTTTCAAAATTCCAACTACACCTGTTACGGCCACATTTTCTTGTACTTCTATACCCAATGAACGCAGATGGTCGGCAACGATATTTGATGTGCGAAACTCCATATTGCCTAATTCAGGATTTTGGTGAAAATCACGACGCCAAGTAATAACTTTTTTTTCAATAGCATCAGCTCCTGCATTAATTCTTGGTTTTAGAGAAGATTGCCCGAAAGCTAATCCATAAGAAATTGCTAATAAGGTGGTTAAGGTTTTTTTCATTGGTAAGTTTAGTTTATGATTGTTCAAATTTAGTCAAAAAAAAGTATTTTAGCTTAGTAAAACACCTATTTGTTGAAATTTATGCTCAGTTCATTAATAATGTAAAAGAGTTGATAAACAAAGACATTATTTTTTAGAAATGAAATTTTATTAAAGAATATTTACGTATAATATAGTGCATATTACAATTATTGAACCGCCATGAATGAATTAGTATTACAATGTTTTTAGTTTTGACTATTGCAAAGAATATATCTTGTTCTCAAGGTAGTCGAATATTTTACTAAGAAAAACTAATTTTAATCTTCCTATGAGGAGGAATTAATCGGCCAAATTAAATGATTTATACACTAATAAAGACAACAAAATATTTCATATTAAAAACACATTTATATTTTCTTATCAATACGCTCAGAAGAGAATTAGAACAGTACGCTTGGCATAATTTTTGCTATATTTTTCCTGATAAATGTTATATTTTTGGTTTATCTTTTAACTTTGTGTCTTAGAAATAAATTTGCCTTGCTTTTTTTAGAAAGTGCGTGCTATTGAGTTTATTATTAATGTTTTCCTTATTAATGCCTGCTTTCTTACCTATGAAATATTCCTTCCTTTTCTTTTACTTATTATTTTGCCTTCATTCATCATGGGCACAAAACCAGAAGTTTTCGTTTATGCGGATTTCTACGAACGAAGGACTTTCTCAAAGCCATGTTAGTGCAATTCTTAAAGATAGACAAGGTTTTATGTGGTTTGCAACGGAAGAAGGGCTAAATAAGTATGACGGTTATCGTTTTACTACATACAAGCACTCACACACTGACCATTCGACCCTCAATGATAATTATGTATATGATATTTTAGAAGATAATCAGGGAAATTTATGGGTAGCTACTGCCAGTGGATTAAATAAATTTGACCGAGGAACAGATAGTTTTTCTCATTTTTTTAGCGAAAATACAAAATTATCTATACGTGATATTTTTCAAGACAGCAAGCATCGAATTTGGTTAGGAACCACCACAGGCCTTTATTTACTTAATGTTCAAAAAGGAACTTTTACCCTTTTTCAACACCATTCAAACCAACCAAATAGTTTGAGCAGTGATTTTATTTTTCAAATAGGAGAAGATAAATTTGGTAACATTTGGGTTGGAACAAGAAATGGATTGAACAAATTTGATTTTGATAAAAAACAATTTACGCAGTTTTTCAATGACCCTAAAAATCCAAAAACCATTGGTTCGAATTGGGTTAGAGCCATATACAAAGATATAAATCAGAACCTTTGGATTGGTACTACGAAGGGTGGTATTTCAAAATATAATGCAAATGATAATACGTTTACAACTTTTAAACATGATCCCAAAAACCCCCAAAGCCTTGCTTTTAATACTATCCTTTCTTTCATGAATGACAATGAAGGGAATTTGTGGATAGGGACAGAAAATGGGGGTTTAAGTTTGTATAATGAGAAAAACAATAAATTTACAACCGTTGAGTATGATATCAACGATAATAATAGCCTTAGTAACAACTCAGTTTATAGTATCTATTTAGACGATATTGGAAATATGTGGGTGGGAACATATTCGGGAGGAATAAATTTCTTGCCAAAATTTGGTAAAAAGTTTACGCTTTATAAGCAAGAAAAAAAAGGACTGAATTCAAGCATCATCTTATCAATCGCTGGAGAATCAGACAATGAAATTTGGTTGGGTACTGACGGTGGTGGATTGAATTATTTTAATAGAAAGAATAAAACTTTTGCAGCCTATAAGAAAAATCCCAATGATAAGAATAGTATTGGTTCAGATTATGTGGTGTCGGTAATTGAAGTAGAAAAAGATATTTTAGCTGTAGGTTTATATTTGGGTGGTTTTGATTTGTTCAACAAGAAAACAGGGCAATTTACGCATCACTTACAGAATAGTAAAGACCCAAATAGTATATCTGCTTCAAGTGTGTTTACTATTCTCAAAAGTAAAGATACAAATCTTTGGTTAGGCACTTGGACAGGCGGTTTAAACTATTATGACCGAAAAACAAATCGCTTTACATCATATATGCACAATCCAAATGACCCTACCAGTATTTGTGATAATTATGTGAAGGCTTTGTGGGAAGATGAAGAAGGTAATTTGTGGGTAGGTACCGAAAACGGTTTGGATTATTTTAACAAAAAAACAAAAACATTTACCCATTATGTCAATAACCCTGCCGATAAAGAAAGTTTGAGTAATAATAATGTACAGACAATTGTTGAGGCTGGAAAAGGTTATTTGTGGATAGGTTCAATGGATGGATTAGGTTTGTTTAATTTGAAAACAAAGAAATTTCAGACAATAACCGATAAGGATGGATTAGCAAATAACCTGATTCACAGTATTTTAAAAGATAAAAAAGGCAATCTTTGGATAAGTACAAATAAAGGTATATCCAAGTATAATCCTACTACAAAGGTTTTTAGAAATTATGGTGTTTCAGATGGCTTACAAGGAAATGAATTCAAACCTCGTGCGGCTTTCCAAACACGAGATGGCGAAATGTTCTTTGGTGGAACCGATGGCTTAAATACTTTTTACCCTGAAAATCTGCATGACAATACTTTTATCCCACCAGTTTATATTACTGATTTTCAGGTTTTTAATCAATCAATTATTTCACGCAAGCAAGGCTCTGGCTCTCCTCTTACTAAGCCCATCAGCGAAACTAAAGAAATTACGTTATCTTATAAACAATCGGTTTTTTCATTTGAATTTTCGGCATTAAACTATACATTATCCAATAAAAATACCTATGCTTATAAATTAGAGGGTTTTGATAAAGATTGGAATTATATTGGGAATCGACGAACTGCAACTTATACTAATTTGGACGCTGGCACGTACACATTTCGTGTAAAAGCTGCGAATAACGATGGGTTGTGGAATGAACAAGGTACATCTCTTACTTTGATTATTTTGCCACCTTTCTGGGAAAATTGGTGGTTTAGGTTACTAATAATTTCTATTGCTTTGGGTTTAATTTATTTTTACTACAGATATCGACTTAATTTAATAGAAATGCACAAGAAGCGTCTTGAAAAACAGGTCGAATTGAGAACAAAGCAACTGAATAAATCTATAATAGAAGAACTCAAAGCAAGAGAAGAAGCTGAAATGGCTAATCGGGCTAAAAGTATTTTTCTGGCTACGATGAGTCATGAAATTCGTACACCCTTGAATGGGATTATCGGTATGACTTCTTTGTTAGAAGAAACAGACTTAAATGAAGAGCAGAAAGGCTATACCGACACCATCCAAATATGTGGAGAAGGGCTTCTAACGGTGATTAATGATATTCTGGACTTTTCCAAAATTGAATCTGGAAAGATGGAATTGGAAGAAAAAACCTTTGACCTAAGAAATTGTATCGAAGAAACATTAGATGTTTTTGCGGCCAAAGTTGCTCAATTAAAAATTGAGTTATTATATCAAATTGATTTGGATGTGCCTACTCATATCATTGGTGACCAATTACGCTTACGTCAAGTGTTGCTGAATTTGATTGGAAATGCGATTAAATTTACTGATGAAGGTGAAATTTTCATTAAAGTATTCTTAAAAGAAACGTTTGATAACAATCAAGTTAAATTAGGTTTTAAAGTTAGAGATACGGGCATCGGAATACCAGCAGATAAATTAGATAAGTTATTTAAGGCTTTTTCTCAAGTAGATTCTTCCTCAAGTAGAAAGTACGGTGGCACTGGACTTGGCTTGATTATTAGTGAAAAAATAGTAAATTTAATGGAAGGCGATATTAGCGTTGAAAGTGAAGTTGGAAAAGGGACAACTTTTACTTTCACTATAAAAACAACGATGAGCGAGGTTGCATTTTCAATTCCTCCTTTTAATTTAGAAAGTTTAGAGAATAAAACAATATTGGTTATTGATGATAATATTACCAATTTAAGTATTTTGAAAGGGCAGTTAGAACGATGGAAAATGATTCCTACTTTGACTGATTCTCCTCAGGAAGCTTTAAAACTCGTGAAGGAAAACCATGTATATTCTTTGGTCATTGCTGATATGCAATTTCCGACCATGGATGGTTTAGAACTGGCTTTAGAAATTAAAAAAATTAATCCTCAACTACCGATTATTTCACTAAGCTCTATTGCTGATACGTATTACAAAGAGCATCCAGATTTGTTTTGCTCGGTTTTGACAAAACCTGTCAAACAACATATTTTATGCCGAACCATTCATAATGAATTAGCACCGAAAGTAGTACCGATATTGGTAGAAAAAAATGCTGAAAAAAAATCTGAAAATAGACTTTCTGTCGATTTTGCAAAAGAGTTTCCAATGGAAATTTTAGTTGCAGAAGACAATAAGATGAATCAGAAATTTGCCTTAAGACTCTTGAGTAAATTAGGTTTTGAAGCAGATTTGGCCGAAAATGGCGAAGAAGTATTAGAAGCAATTTCTAAAAAAGAATACCAAGTTATATTGATGGATGTGCAAATGCCAAAATTGGATGGTTTACAAACAACCACCCAAATAAGGACTCAAAATATTGAACAACCCATAATCATTGCAATGACAGCAAATGCTTTACAAGAAAGTAGAATAGAGTGTGAAGAGGCTGGTATGGATGATTATATCAGCAAGCCTATCCAAATGGAATTATTTATAAATATGTTGGAAAAATGGGGCAAAGTGATAAAACAAAGACTCAAAACTTGGAGATAGTGACAATGTGATGATAACTACTATTTTTTATTAATAGCATTGAAGGCTTCGATAGCTCTATCAGTTGATAGAATATCAGCCCCATTTTGTACCCAGTCGTTATAAATCTTATCTCCTTTAGTAATTGCCATTTTGTCCAAATTTCCTAAAGTTCCTAAAATCGTGCAGATGCCTTTTTTGTGCAAAAAATCATTAAATTCTTTGTTTGGCTCACGAGTTCCGATAAATGCTATCATATTTTCATCTGGAATTCCAGCGTTTTGGTAGCGTTCATATTCTTTCAAATCACGTATTGTTACCGAAATCATCAATTTTGGATTAAGTTTATAAACCTCTTTCGCTTGATTGACATCGTAAGTTATGATGACAGAATATTCTTCGGCTTTCAATTTTTCAACCATTTGTATTACTTTTCGGTAAGGTGTATTTCGTTTTACATCAAGTGTAAAAATCACCTTGTTCCTGCCCCAATTTAAGACTTTTTCAAGCGTCGGAATTTGAAAATTTGTCAATTTTCCGGCATTATCTTTCAATTTTGCATCTTTAAAAGTTACCCAATTTTGTTCAATAATTTTCCCTGTTCCAGTTGTTGTGCGATTCAGCGAATTATCGTGCATCATAATCAACACACTATCTTTCGTATATTCAATGTCACATTCAATAATTACAGGCATTTGTTTAGCAAGAAAATCAAACGATTCTATACAATTTTCAGGATAACCAGCAATATCGCCACCGCCTCGATGAGCCGAAATCATAGGCTTGAAGTTTTCGTTGTATTTCAAAAAAGACATTAAGCCTTTTTTGGGTACAGGTACATAAGTGCTTGATTGTGAGGTTTTACAACCATAAATCAACACAATTAATACGAATGCAGATGTAAATATTTTTTTCATTTATGTTGCGAAGTGTAATGTAAATAGTGGATTTCGGCAATTACTCAAAGAAAACTAAAGAACTCTGATTAGTTTGTTGTTGATATTCTTCAAAAAGTTGTTTGGCTGATTCTAAACCTTTTTGGCCATAAACCATCAAACAAACAGTTCCACCACTACCTCCACCAGTAATTTTTGCTCCGTAAATATTATTTTCAATACCTTTCTGTCTTGCCATGGTTACAATTTTGTCGGTCATTTCATTGCCCAAACCACAATTATTATAACTTTCATGCGACTGAAACATTAATTCTCCCATCAATGATAAAATATCTTCATAATTTGTTACATTAATTGATTTCAAAAGTTGTGTAAAAGATTTTACGCGATGATTTTCGTAAATTGGATGCTTGGCACAGGCTTTGATATTGTAAAAGGTGTCAGGTTTTATGATTGAAAGTTTATCGGTTACAACGCCAAAATCATTGATAAAATCTTTACCGTACATTGAGTTGAGACTTCGAGCAAAGTCGGCTTCAAATGATGATGGACTAATATTACTCAAAAAGCCACCAAAAGGTAATTTGGAATGTATTTGTGTGCCTAAAATATCTTTAGAAAAGCCTAATTTTTGAGCTATTATCGAATAACCCATAAAAGCTGCCGTACGAACTTCGCTGTATGATGCTCCACTAACTGCATGTTTTACGCCACTATCAATTCCCACAAAATATAAATCTTGCGGAATTGCCACCAAATCATAGAGTTGGTCAGGTTGACACAAAATAGGTAGTAATTTATTATTATCACCAAAATAAGATGCCAATTGATCCATCAAACCGCATGGGGCTCCTACTACTAAATTTTCGGCTTTTTGGGCTAATTTTGGAAGTTCGGTATCAAACAATTCGATATTGAAAAGTTCGGTAATCGCTTTTAAAGTAGCTACTTCAAGTGCAGCTGATGAAGAAACACCTTTTCCTACTGGTACATCTGACTGAATCAGAATATCGAGTCCACCCAGCTTTGTTTTTTTCTCATTAGACAGAACTAAGTAACAACCAATAATATACGAAGCCCAATCTCCACCTGCAATACTTTTGAGGTATTTTTGAGCTTCATCGTAATTATTCGGTAATTCGTCTAAATCAACATAAAGCTCATTTTGGGAAGCAATATCTAAACTCTTGATGTGAAGTTGATTATAGTTTCTGATTCCGATTGTAACAGTAGCTTTTTGCGAAATTGACTTTTGAAGAACCAATGAGCCTGAATAATCGGCTATACCACCCATTACGTCCATTCTGCCTGGGGATGTTGCTTGAATTACAACTTGGTTTGGACCAAAAAACTTTTGTAGAATACTACTTGAATCAGAATTTACTTTCATTTTGAACAAATGATTGAAAAGATAAATAGGTAAAATCTTTTCGTTAATAATTATTAATACGAAAAAACCTTACAAGATTGGTATTATCCTGCAAGGTTTGAATTTTGTTTATAAATATCAAATTTTTTCTATAATAATGGCACTGGCACCGCCTCCGCCATTACAAATGGCTGCCATTCCATATTTTGCATTTTTATTTTGAAGCACGTTTACGAGCGTAGTTACGATTCTCGCACCTGAGCAGCCAAGTGGATGTCCAAGTGAAACAGCACCACCAAAAATGTTTAGTTTATCGTAGCTAATGCCAAAGTGTTTAGCAAATGCCATCGGAACTACTGCAAACGCTTCGTTTACTTCAAAATAATCAATATCTTCGATTGTCAAACCAGCTCTTTTTAGCGCTTTTTCGGCAGCTATAATTGGAGCGGTTGTAAACCATTCTGGCTCGTGTTCGCCATCGGCATACGAAATGATTTTTGCAATTGGTTTTAAGTTTTGACTTTTTATAGCTTCATCAGATGCTAAAACAAGTGCGGCAGCCCCATCATTAATTGTTGAAGCATTAGCGGCCGTAACTGTTCCCTCTTTGGTAAAGGCTGGACGTAAAGTTGGTATTTTATCAAAATTTACGTTTTTAAATTCTTCATCCTCCGAAATTACTTTTACATTTCCTTTACGATCAGTTACTTCAACTGGCGTAACTTCATTGGCAAACATTCCGCTCGCCCAAGCTTCTGCTGAGCGTTTGTATGATTGAATTGCAAAGGAATCTTGTTCTTCTCTACTTATCTCAAATTTGCTGGCAGTAGCATCAGCAAAACAGCCCATTGCCTTATTGTCATAAACATTGACCAAACCATCTTTCGCTAAACCATCAATCAATTCACCATTGCCATAGCCGTAGCCATAGCGAGCTTTTGATAGATAAAATGGAATATTTGACATACTTTCCATACCACCTGCTACCACAATATCATTTTGCCCCAACTCAATAGATTGGCTTCCTAACATGATAGATTTCATGCCAGACGCACACACTTTATTGATGGTTGTTACATTAGTTTTATTGCTCAAGCCAGCTCCAAGCGTGGCCTGACGAGCTGGTGCTTGACCAACATTTGCCTGACAAACATTGCCATAAAGCACTTCCTCGACTTGATTTGGTTCGATACCTGCTTTTTCGATGGCTGCTTTTATTGCCGTCGCACCGAGCGTTGGGGCAGAAATACTTGAAAGTGAACCGCCAAAACTGCCAATTGGCGTACGAACTGCTGAAATTATATAAGATTGTTGCACAAATATGTTGGTTTATAGAATTGATGAAAATTACCAAGTCTTCTTTTTGTAACCAAGCATAGCAAAATATAAAACAAATCCGTATAAAGGTATCATGATAGCATAAGCAGTTTGCGAACTATTCAAATAATCTGCTAAACTGCCATAAACAAGTGGTAAAATCGCACCGCCCGCAATCATCATAATTAACCAAGCTGAACCTGTTTTTGTAAATTTCCCGAGTCCATCAATGGCCAATGGCCATATCGCTGGCCACATAATGGCATTTGCCAAACCTAAAATTGCTATACAAAGCACAGACGTAAAGCCCGTAGTTACTAACGCAAATATAGTAATGATTATGCCAAAAATAGATGAAAGTTTCAACCAAGTTTGCTGAGAAACGTATTTTGGAATTAAAACTATACCCAAAACATAGCCCAACATCATTAACCATAGTGTATAAGTACCAAATTGACTCGCTTCTTCGGTCGAAAATCCTAATGAAATACCGTAACTGATGATTGAATCACCTGCGATAACCTCGACTCCAACGTAACAAAACAATGCAATTAGTCCTAAAACCAAATTCGGGAAATCAAATACACTCGTTTTATTAGTACTTTTTGAACCATCAACACTTTCTTGTTCTTCACTAACTTCGGGTAAACCTTTTGAAAGCAAAATCAAAACCGCCAAAATGATTAGCACTACGGTTAGAATCAAATAGGGTGTGATAACTTTAGCAAGTTCAGCTTTGGGTGAAATAGCGGCACCAGCCACACTTCCCGCTAAAAGTATTCCGCCAAAAACTTTTTGACTGATAATCCCCGCCGTTTTATTTGCAATTCCTAAAATACTAATTCTTTGTGCTGCACTTTCTCGTGGGCCAAGAATTGTTGCATAAGGATTTGAGGCTGTTTGTAGTAAAGTTAGTCCGATACCAATGGTGAATAATCCAGCCAAAAATAATGGGTAAGATTCAGCTTTTGCAGCTGGCACAAAAGTGAAAGTGCCGATTGCCATAATTGCCAAGCCAATCGACATACCTTTTTTGAAACCAACTTTTTTTAATACATAGGAAGACGGAATCGCCATGATTGTATATGAAATAAAGAAAGCGAAGGTTACCAAATATGAATTGGCATTACTTAGACCGAAAGCATTTTTGAAAAATGAGATGAGCGTCCCATTAACCCACGTAACGAATCCAAAGACGAAAAATAATAATCCAATTATGATTAATGGGCCAGTATAGTTTTTATTTTCTTGCATAATTTTTTAATAAATGTGTAAATATCGGATTCGTAAATCGTCATCGCAGAAGCGAACCATTTGAACAATTCATACTCTTAGTAATTATCATTCAAACCAAAGATTGGCTTATTGGTCTTCCATTTTCCACGAGTAAAATCTGGAATTTCAACTGGAGAGCTACCACGAGCAATTGAAAGTTCAGAAAGCGGACTGATTGCACTCCAAGCAGCTGCATCATAAACATCAATTGGTGGAGCAACTTTGTTTTTTACAGATTCAATAAACGCACGAAGCACAAAAAAGTCCATTCCGCCATGACCTGCATTTACCGCATCTTGTTCGAAGCGTTTCCAAAGTGGATGGTCATATTGTTTTTGATAGTCGGCAAATGGCTCCCAAGCATCATGTTTTTTAGAAACACCTTCCAAATAAATCTGATTGCCATCGTTCATCCAAATACCTTTTGTGCCTTGAGCTCTAAACCCAAGTGAGTACGGTCGTGGACTGTTTGTATCATGAATAATTACGATATTTTCACCATTGGCACATTGAATCGTGGTAGTTACAATATCGCCACATTTAAAATTAACTTTGGCATTTGGGTGGTCTTTTCCGCCATTTTCAACAATATAATTGTGCATTCCACGAGACTTTGTGGCAATTGATGTCAAGAAATCAAACTTATTTCCACGATTAATATCCATCCAATGTGCAACTGGCCCGAGTCCGTGAGTAGGGTAGAGGTCACCATTTCTATCGACCGAATGTTGTGTTCTCCAGCGTGCTTCGCTGAAACCTTTTTCTCCGAACTCAACGCCTTTTCCGTAGGCCGATTTTCCATCATTCAATTTTACAAAACGCAAATCATGTTGGTAGCCGCAATGACCGTAGAGCATTTCACCGAACATATTTTTTCGCACCATATTCAAAACCGACATAATATCACGGCGATAACAAACATTTTCGAGAATCATGCAGTGCGAACCAGTTTTTTCGTAAGTATCAACCAAATCCCAAGATTCTTGGAGTGTAACCGTTGCTGAAACTTCAACTCCTGCATATTTTCCCGCTTTCATGGCTGCAACTGCCATTGGTACGTGCCATTCCCACGGAGTTGAAATAATGATTCCGTCGAGGTCTTCTCTTTTTACATAATTTTCAAAATCACGCTCGCCTTTCATGTAGGCAATTGGCTCTTTTTTACCAAATTTTTGAAAAATTTTATTGGCTTCTGCAATTGAATTGGGGTCAATATCGCAAATTGCTGGAATCTCAACATCTGAGCGATAAAGTGCTTGTTGCAGATGCGTACGTCCACGAAGTCCGACTCCGATAAATCCGAGCCTGATTTTTTTATCCTCAGATAGATTTTTTTTCTTTACTATAAACGGAATGCTTGAGGTTGCCAAGCTGGTTGAAAGAAAATTTCGACGGTTCATATTTAGGTTGGTTTGAAGATTTTGTGATTCAAAGATAAAATAAAATATTTTTATAAATATACAGTTAATAAAAAAAATAATCTTTTTAGGTTTAAATAGATAAAAAATATTTTAATTGTGGTTATATGAAAATTAAGGTAAATATTTTTTTTGAAAAAATCTTGAACAAAATAAAAATACCACTTGTTAATATATTTGAAACTGTTTCTTTAGAACGATTTAACCACCGTTCGGTAGCCTACAAGTGTTGTACACAACCTTTGTAATGACTGTTTGGCTAACATTTTATTTACTTTTAAACTTCAATTTTGGAATATCAAAAAAAGAGAGTTGCGGTGTTACGAAAAGAACACTTCAATGCGGCTCATCGTCTTCACAACCCAGAGTGGGAGGCGGAAGAGAACGCCCGAGTTTTCGGAAAATGTAATAATCCGAACTATCACGGGCACAACTATGATTTGATTGTTCGACTGTCGGGTGAAGTTGACCCAAAGACAGGTTATGTTTTCGACACAAAGGTTTTAAGTGACTTAATCAAAAAACATGTTTTGGATAAACTTGACCACAAAAATCTAAACTTGGACGTTGAGGAATTTAAATCACTAAATCCATCAGCTGAAAACATTGCTATTGTGATTTACGATATTTTGAGAGAAAAAATATCAAATGATTATGATTTGAAAATTACACTATTTGAAACTGAACGAAATTATGTCGAATACCCAATTTAAAGAAAAAACTTTTGTGAACGAATTATTACTTGATGACCAAGACCACCCGTTTACTAAACTCGAAACACCACTTCGTGATGATGCGTTTGATTTGAACGACGATGAAAAAATTGAAATCATAGAAAAACATTTCAAAGAAATTATGCTTACGCTCGGGCTTGATCTGCAAGACGAAAGTCTTCGTGGAACGCCAAAACGTGTAGCAAAAATGTATGTTAAAGAGTTGTTTTCGGGCCTAAATCCTGAAAATGAACCTGCTATGACGCTTTTCACCAACGAATACAATTATAATGAAATGTTGGTTGAGAAAAACATTCAATTTTACTCATGTTGTGAACACCACTTTGTGCCAATCGTTGGGAAAGTTCACGTGGCTTATATTTCCAATGGAAAGGTAATTGGTTTATCGAAACTACACCGAATTGTAAATCATTTTGCCCGTCGCCCACAGGTACAGGAGCGTATGACAATTCAAATCGGAAACGCCATCAAAAATGCTTTGATGACTGACGATGTAGCCGTTTTTGTTGATGCCGACCACCAATGTGTTTCATCTCGTGGCGTAAAAGACCAAACAAGTTCAACTATTACTTCATTTTACAGCGGTGCTTTCAACAAAGAGGAAAAACGTAGCGAGTTTTTGAAGGTACTTAGTATTTAATTGATAATTGAGAATGTATAATTGAGAATGGATAATGTATAATTGAGAAGGAGCTAAACATTTTAACCAACATTCGGTTTAAAGTTATAGAGGATAAAATTATTCATTTTCAATTATTCATTATCCATTATAAAAATGTCTTTCAAAGGAAAAAATTATCTTATTGTTGGAGCAAGTTCAGGAATCGGATTTGCTCTTGCTCAGTCATTATTAGAGGCTGGAGCGAATATTTATACTGCTTCTCGTACACAACCCGATTTGCAATCTACACATATCACTTGGGATGCAGCAAGTCCTAATAATCTAGCTTTTGCTTCACTCCCTACTACAATTGATGGGCTTGCCTATTGCCCAGGAACAATTAATCTAAAGCCATTTAATAGATTTACGAGTGAAGATTTTCAGAAAGATTTTCAAATAAATGTTTTGGGGGCAGTTAATGTGATTCAAGCTGTTTTACCCAAATTAAAAGCTTCTACCAATGCTTCTGTTGTACTTTTTAGTACAGTTGCAGTTCAAACTGGTATGGGATTTCATACCTCAGTGGCAACATCAAAAGGTGCTATTGAAGGTTTAACTCGCTCATTAGCAGCCGAATACGCTTCATCAAAAATTCGGTTTAATGCTATTGCTCCATCTTTGACTGATACACCTTTGGCAAAAATGTTACTTTCTTCTCCTGAAAAAATTGATGCTTCAAACAAACGTCATCCACTCGGTAGGGTTGGAACGAGTGCCGATATTGCGGCAGCCGCTAAACTTTTGTTATCTGACGAAGGCAGTTGGATAACTGGACAAATACTTCATATTGATGGTGGAATGGGTAATTTAAAGTAGAAATTTTACCAATAAATATATTTTTTACAAATATTCCTTGTGATTTTACCATTTGTCAAGATTTTAGCTTAGGTTGCTGCTTTCATTCTACATTTGACTAAAATTTAACTAAAACCGTAAAACACAATGGTAACAATTATTTTACTCGTAGTAGCCGCAGTCATTTTATTTTTGTCAGTCGTTATTGTTCAACAAGGCAATGTTGCCGTGATAACAGTGTTCGGAAAGTACAGCCGAATCATGACTCCAGGTTTGAATTTCAAAATTCCATTTATTGAGTTTGTTTTTCGTACAATTTCAATTCAAAACCGCTCGGCAGAATTGCAGTTTCAAGCAATTACCAACGACCAAGCCAATGTTTACTTCAAGGCAATGTTGCTTTATACTGTCACCGACCAATCGGAAGAGCAGATAAAGAATGTTGCGTTTAAGTTTATTGACCAAGCAAACTTTATGCAAGCTTTGGTTCGCTCAATCGAAGGTTCGATTCGTAGTTTTGTTGCCACCAAGAAACAAGCAGAGATTTTAGGTTTAAGAAATGAAATTGTGACAGATGTGAAATCTAATCTTGACCATACATTGAACGGTTGGGGCTATCATTTGCTTGATTTACAGATAAATGACATTACGTTTGATGAAGAAATTGTAAAATCAATGTCGAGAGTGGTGGCTTCAAATAACTTAAAAGCAGCTGCCGAAAATGAAGGACAGGCTTTATTGATTACAAAAACTAAAGGTGCAGAGGCCGATGGAAATGCCATCAGAATTTCGGCTGAAGCTGAGCGTGAAGCTGCTCGTTTGCGTGGACAAGGCTTGGCTCAATTCCGTGAAGAAATTGCGAAAGGTATGGCAGTTGCTGCCGCCGAAATGGAAAAAGCTCACCTCGACCCATCAATTATTTTATTCTCATTGTGGACAGAAACCATGCGTCAAGTTGCACAAGATGGCAAAGGTAACGTAATATTTATGGATGGTTCGGTTGAAGGTTTTGATAAAACCATGAAGCAAATGATGGCTTTGAATCAAAATTCTGAAAACAAGCAAAAAGGAAAGTAAAACAAGTTTCCAACTTATGAATTTAAAAAAACGTGTGCCACAGCTAAAAGGATGTGGCACACGTTTTTTTACGAAATTACTATTTTATAAGCATCCCAAACCATTTTTAGGCCTACACCTATGAAAACCAAACCAGAAACATATTTAATATAGAGAATTGTATTTTCATTGAGTTTTGTTTTGATTCGGTCCGCAAAAATGGCAAAAGCAGATTCCACCACAAAAATCATAACTATACAAGTGCTAAAAAACAGGATTTCGTCAAGTGAATCATATTTATAGCCTTTCAAAGTTGCCGAAACGAGCATCCAAGATATAAAATTGACAGGATTGATGACATTCAGAAGAAACCCTTTTCCAAAAAAATAAAAGAATCTGGCTAATTTAAATTCTTGCATTTTAGATGGAGCTTTAGGTTTACGAAACTGCACAAATCCTAAACTTATGAGCAAAAAAGCACCAAAAACACGTGAATACAGACCGAAATTTGGAATATTTGGTAAAAATGAAGTTCCCAAGAAAGCAATGGCAACCATAATAACATCGGCAAAAACAACTCCGAGTGAGATTTTTACACCTGCTTTATAGCCATACTGAATGCTGTCTTGAATGAGGGCAAAGAAAACGCTTCCGAAACCAAAACTTAGCACCACGCCCGTTACGAAACCAAAAACTACAGCTTCAAGCATATCAAAGACCTTTTAAACGTGCAACTTTCAGAATTCCCGCCACACTCATTGAGTCGGTTATTTTATCGGCCAAAACCATTTCAAGGGCTTCTTTGAGCGAAACTTTTTTTACTTGTAGTTGCTCAGTGTCTTCGGGTTGGCTTTCTGATTGGGTTATTTCTTCGGCAAGGAAAATATAGGCAACTTCATTGCAAACCGAATTTGATGTATGAAGCTTGGAAATCAACGACCAATTTTGAGCAATTAAACCCGTTTCTTCTTTCAATTCACGTTTGGCGGTTTCCAAAACTTCTTCGCCATCGGGGCAGCCACCTTCTGGTATTTCCCAAGAATATTCATTCAGTGGAAAACGATATTGACCAACAAGCCATGTATTTCCATCTTTATCAATAGGCACAACGCCAACTGCAATATTTTTAAAATTTACAGTGCCATAAATTCCTTTTCCACCACTCGGATTGATAACATTCTGATGGACAACCTGTATCCAATTATTTTCATACTTGACTTCTGAGTCAAGTATTTTCCACGGATTTTTTTCTTCATTCATGCGGCAAAATTAAGATAAATTCATTAATGTTGAAAACTTTGTGTTGAATGGAAGTATTTGAACTTTTTTCAATTGTATTGTTTTGATACTTTTCAAAGAAATTTTAGAAATTAAGCCGATTTCTTTTGTAACTTTCATACCAATCGTAAAGTGTATTTTACCTTTATTTCTAATCATTGTTAGTTTATTTTATCATGAAAAAAGTAGTGTTTCTGATTTTGGGTGTATTTTTTTTGAATAATGCTTATTTGTTTGCTCAAAACAATGAATTGTGGTATGATAAGCCCGCTTCGGTTTGGACAGAAGCTCTGCCTTTGGGGAATGGTTATATGGGGGCAATGGTTTTCGGAAATCATGAACAAGAACATCTACAACTAAATGAGGGAACACTTTATACAGGAGACCCCAAAGGAACTTTCAAAAACATTAATGTTAGAAAGTCATTTAAGGAGGTCACCGATTTATTGAATGCTAAGAAATATCAAGAAGCTCAAGCAATTATTGCCAAAGAATGGCTCGGAAGAAATCACCAGTTATATCAACCAATGGGCGATTTATGGATTGATTTTGAGCATAAAAACAGTGACGTTTCTGATTACAAAAGAAACTTAAATTTGCCAAATGCTACCGCTACGACGACTTATAGAGTTGGTAAAACTACCTTTAAAAGAACGTTTTTTGCCAGCTACCCAGACCACGTTATTGTTATCAAATTAACTGCCGAAGGTACTGATAAAATTAATTGTACCTTGCATTTTTCGACGCCACACCAATCAACTGCAAATTTTACTTCTAAAGGAAACACGCTGACGATGCAAGGGAAAGTTGCGGGTTTTGGGTTAAGAAGAAGTTTTGAACAAGTCGAAAAATTGGGAGATCAGCATAAATACCCCGAACTTTATGATAAATCAGGCAATCGTAAGCCAGAAGTTGAAAATATGCTTTATGCCGAAAAAATCGACGGATTGGGAATGTCATTTGAGTCGGCCATCAAAACTTACAATAAAGGTGGTATAATTGTAAATAATAAGGATAAAATTGTAGTCAAAAATGCAACCGAAGTTGTTTTGATTCTTTCGGCAGCCACCAGTTTTAATGGTTTCGATAAAAGCCCAGCTTATGAAGGAAAAGACCCGAAAAAACTCGTTGAAAAGTATTTTAAGGCTATCGAAGGCCAATCTTTTGATGTTTTATATAAAAATCATCTTTTAGATTATAAAAAATTATACGACAGGGTTGAACTTCAACTGGCCGCTGAGACACCACAATCTAAATTACCAACCGATAAACGAATCGAGTTATTTACTAATGGAAAAGACCCATCTTTTCCAGCATTGTATTTTAATTATGGTCGATATTTAATGATTGCAGGTTCGAGAATAGGCGGTCAGCCACTTAATTTACAAGGAATTTGGAATGACCAGATGACTCCGCCTTGGAATGGAGCTTACACAATTAATATCAATGCTCAAATGAATTATTGGCCAGCCGAAATTACCAATTTGTCCGAGTGCCAAGAACCATTTTTTCAAGCAATCAAAGAATTGGCTATCAATGGGCATGAAACTGCTCGAAATATGTATGGTAATGAAGGTTGGGTGGCTCATCATAATACTGATATTTGGCGACATACCGAGCCAATTGATAACTGTAATTGCTCGTTTTGGCCAATAGCAGCGGGTTGGTTGACGAGTCATTTTTGGGAGAAATACTTGTATAACGGAGATAAAAAGTTTTTAAAAGAAGAAGTTTTTCCGCTTTTGAAAGGTGCGGTGCAGTTCTATGAAGGTTGGTTGGTGAAGAATGAAAATGGGTATTTGCTTACTCCAGTAGGACATTCGCCAGAACAAAACTTTTTATACGAAAATAATAAACAAGGTACATTTAGTGCTGGACCAACAATGGATATGGCCATTATTCGAGAATCAATGTCTCGGTATGTTGAAGCTTGCAAAATACTTGGAATTGAGGAGCCTTTATTGAAAATAGTGCAACAAAATTTGACTCAACTTTTGCCGTATCAAATTGGCAAGTATGGCCAGTTGCAAGAGTGGCAAGAGGATTTTGAAGATGCCGATGTGCAGCATCGCCATTTTTCTCATTTATATGCCTTTCATCCAAGTAATCAAATCAATCAATTTACACCAGAATTAACCTCGGCTGTGAAGAAAGTAATGGAACGCCGAGGCGATTTAGCCACTGGTTGGTCGATGGGATGGAAGGTGAATATTTGGGCAAGGCTTCACGATGGCGACCACGCTTTAAAGTTATTGACTAATTTGTTCAAATTAGTTAGAAGCCATACGACTCACATGGAAGGTGGGGGAACTTATCCTAATTTATTTGATGCACATCCGCCATTTCAAATTGATGGAAATTTTGGGGCAACAGCAGGAATTGCTGAAATGCTTGTGCAAAGCCACGCTGGGGAAATACACTTATTGCCAGCCCTTCCGAAAGAATGGCATACAGGTTATGTAAAAGGCTTAAAAGTTCGTGGAGGATTTGAAATTGATATGAATTGGCAAAATGGGAAATTGATAAAGGCTACTATTTACTCAAAAATAGGTGGAAATTGTCGAATCAGATCTAATGAGTCATTGATGGTCAAAAACGTCGAAACGAAGACAGCCAAAGTTGAAAATCCAAATCAGCTTTTTAACTTTGTTAAAGTCGATAGACCGATAATTAAAGATCCTTCAAAACTGTTAAAGTTTGAAGAACCAAGCGGGTTCTCAATTGATTTTGTAACTGAAAAAGGGAAAAAGTATAAAATTATAGCACAATAATCTTATAAAATCTCCCGAATTACTTTCCCAGAAACATCGGTTAATCTAAAATTTCGCCCTTGAAAAGGAAACGTGAATTGTTCATGATCAAAACCCATGACGTGCATGATGGTTGCTTGTAAATCGTGGATGTGGGTTTTTCCTTTTACGCCATAATAACCAATTTCATCGGTTTCGCCGTGCGAGTAACCCTTTTTGATGCCAGCACCAGCCATAAACATTGTGAAGGCATCAACGTGGTGATCACGGCCTTTGAGTGGGGTGTTATTATCACCTGCTCGGTTTTCCATCATGGGTGTTCTGCCAAATTCGCCTCCCCAAACAATCAAAGTTTCATCCAAAAGTCCACGTTGTTTGAGGTCTTTTATAAGTGCCGTGATTGGTTTGTCAACGTATTCGACATTTCTGCGTAAACCAATATCAACACCACTACCTTCGTCTGTACCATGATTATCCCATCGTCGGTCGAAAAGCTGTACTACTCGCACGCCTTTTTCAATTAATTTTCTGGCTAACAAACAATTATTGGCAAAACTGGCTTTGCCGACTTCCGTACCATACATTTCGTGAATGTAGGCTGGTTCGGTCGAAATATCCATTGTTTCGGGTACTTCGGCTTGCATTCGGAAGGCCATTTCGTATTGCGAAATTCGAGTGAGGGTTTCAGGGTCGCCAATTTCTTTATAAGTCAGTTCATTGATTTTATTAATAGTTTCGATTGATTTTTTGCGGAGTTCATTATCTATTGTATTCGGGTTATTGATATAAAGTACTGGGTCGCCCTTCGACCTGCATTGTACACCCTGATAAACCGAGGGCAAAAAGCCATTTCCCCACAAATATTTGCCTGCACTTGGCTCAGAACCCGACACCAAAACAACGTAGGCTGGTAAATTTTGATTCTCCGAACCTAAACCGTAAGTAATCCATGACCCTAAACTTGGGCGACCAACTCTTGCACTTCCTGTGTGCATGAAAAGTTGAGCGGGAGCATGGTTAAATTCATCGGTATGCATGGCCTTCAAGAAAGTCAAATCATCAGCTAATTCTGGTAAATGCTTAAAGTAGTCAGAAAACCAAGCCCCCGATTGTCCATGCTGCTGAAATGTTGCTTGCGGACCGAGCATTTTGGGTGTTCCCTTAATAAACGCAAAACGCTTTCCCTCCAAAAGTGATGGCGGACAAAGCTGTCCATCCAGCTTTGCCAATTCGGGTTTATAATCAAATAGTTCGAGCTGCGATGGAGCTCCCTCCATGTGCAGAAATATGATATGTTTGGCTTTGGCAGGAAAATGCGGAGGTTTTACGGCAAACGGGTTTTCTTCAACCGTTTTCTGTTCAGATTGGAAACAACCACCGAGAATCGACGAAAGTGCAATTCCGCCCAAACCTGAAGTGCATTGTTTCAGAAAATGGCGACGAGTGTTGAAAGTGGCTTGCTCAAAAAAGGCTTCTTCAAAAATAGTTTTTCTGTTCATTTTGTAAGGAATTCGTCTAAATTCAACATTGTATTTGCCGTAAGGGTGAGTGCCAGAAGCTCCGCTTTTGTACTTTTTTTCTTTCTGAAATCAATCAAAGCCTCGTTATAAAGGTTTTCGAGTAGAGTAGTTTTTGATTGACTTGGCTGTTTTTGAAAAATATGCATATAGCCCGCTCGAATTTTATCTTTAATAGTTTTTGCTTGTGAAAGTTGCATTTTTAGGGCAATATTCTGAGCCGCTGCGTAATAAACAGTATCATTGAGCGTAGTAAGTGCCTGCAACGGAGTATTCGTGCGAACCCTTCTCGAAACACAAACATTGCGTTGCGGGCTATCAAAAGTAATCATTGAAGGATAGGGATTTGTACGCCTCCAATACGTATAAATGGCTCTTCGAAATTGATTGCCACTTTTTTCTCTTCGCCAAGCTCCATCAGTTGGATTAGGTGGACGAACACTCGGCCCGTACATCGTTGGATTAAGCAAACCACTAATTGCCAATGCTTGATCACGAATTTGTTCGGACGAAAGTCTAACTCTCGGGCCACGAGCCAAAAGTAAATTTCGAGGGTCTTTCGCCTCTAATTCTTTTGAAATTAAGGAAGATTGCTGATAAGTGGCCGACATAACGATGGTTTTGAGCAAACTTTTTACTTTCCAATTATCTTCATTTACAAATTTTACAGCCAGCCAATCCAGAAGTTCGGGGTGCGTTGGCTTTGACCCCATACTTCCAAAATCTTCTAAAGATTCTAAAAGCCCTGTTCCAAATAATTGTTCCCAAAAACGATTGACAATCACTCTTGAAGTAAGCGGGTTTTGTTTGTTTACTAACCATTCCGCAAAACCGAGTCGATTTTTAGGGTAGTTTTTCATATTTGGCAGAATTGCAGGTACATCGGGCTGGACTTCGTTGCCTTTTACCATCCAATTTCCTCTAATAAAAACATGAGTTTTACGAGCTTTATTTTGTGGACGTTCGACCATAATTGGCGTTGCAATCGCATCAATCGTTGCCAATTTTTCAATCGAATCTTGCACTGGTTTTGGTAAAGTTCTGATTGGCATTTTGCTTGATTGCAGTTCCATCCAGTCGAGGTGCATTAGGTCGGTCCAGAAGTTTTTTCCTTTTCTGAACACCAAATAAATATCATGCACGCCCTTTGTTGGTTTAATTTTACCTGATGAAGTAGTATATTGATTCCATCTTGACCAACCGACATTTACTTCTTTCTCGCTGCATTTGGTTTCAACTTTGCTTATTAGTTCTCCTTCTGAGCTGCCAAGACGCATTTCTATGAACGCATTTTCTGCACCACTTTGGTAGCGATATTTCACAGCTTCAATGTTGGTTAAATCAATGTTTTCATAAACCGTATAGGCACCTTCGGTGGTTTGCATAATTTCTTTCTGATTATTCCAAAGTTCGATATGCCGACTTGTACTATCAAACGATTCAGCTTCGATGCGATAAAAGCCCAATTTTCTCAGATAATCGTTTGTTTTTTCTGCTAAAAGGGCTTTTTCTGAGTGTTTGATGTTTGAAAGATTGGTTGGAAGTTTAGTATTTATCCAATTTGTAAGACGAATTACTTCTTGTTCTTTATCTTTAGCATAAGTCTTGAAATGTGGTTTTTCATTATACAAATCTCGATCTTGGGTATTATTGAAAAAGGCCGCCAGTTTATAGAAATCTTCGTGGCGAAAAGGGTCATAAGGGTGGCTGTGACATTGCACACATGCCATTGTTGTACCTTGCCAAACTTCCATTGTTGTAGAAACTCGATCGATGATGGCCATATTTCTAAACTCTTCATCGTTTGTGCCACCTTCGTCATTGGCCATTGTATTTCTATGAAAAGCGGTAGCAATGTAGCGGTTTTCGAGTGATTCGATGCTTTCGTTGGGAGTTTTGGGAAGCAAATCACCCGCCAATTGATGAATCGTAAATTGGTCGAATGGCATATCTGCATTAAAGGAGTTGATTACCCAATCTCGGTATTTCCATATACTGCGGTCGAGGTCTTTTTCATAGCCTTTTGAGTCGGCATATCGAGCTAAATCGAGCCACATGGAGGCCCAACGCTCGCCAAAAGCAGACGACTTTAATAGCCTATCTACTTGTTTTTCGTAAGCATTTGGTGATTTATCATTGAGAAAGTCGTTAGTTTCTTGTGGTGTTGGTGGTAGACCAATCAAATCTAAACTTAATCGACGTAGTAGAGTAGGGCGGTCGGCTTCTTTTGATGGAGAAAGTCCTTCCTGTTTTAATTTTTCAAATACAAAATTATCAATTTCATTTTTAGCCCATTCTTTACCATTATTTGGGACATCAATTGATGTTTTGGGCGGAGAATATGCCCAATGATTTTCCCATTTTGCGCCTTGATTTATCCATTTTTCTATTTTCTTAATTTCTTCATTACTTAGTGGGTCTTTATCTTTTGGCATTCGTTCTTCGGGGTCGTGAGATTTGATGCGTTTCATTACTTCCGAATTTTCTGCATCGTATGGAATAATCGCAAACTTTCCTGATTTTGCTTTTGCGTAGGCTTCTTCGGGAAAAAGTAAACTAAAGTTTCCATTTTTTTTTACGCCACCGTGACAGACAATACATTTTTTATTAAAAATTGGACGAATTTCTTCATTGTAACTGATTTCATCGGAAGACCAGCGGTTATATAAATAGTAAATCGTAGAAAGTGGTAATGCGGCGATAAAAATCCATTTGAAATACGAAGCATTCATGTGTTTTTGAAAATGTATTATTTCAATGATAAATTGCACTAATATAATTATTAATTTGGAAAGTATTTTAAATTTTTTTAATAATTTTGAAGAATAAGACTTACTTAAAGTTTTTTTTGAAATTACATAGTAAAAACTCTAATCTAATTTAAAATGTCAACTAAAAATAATAATATCTCACGCCGTGATTTTATGTCCAAAGCATCGTTGGCTTTGGGAAGTTTTATGATTGTGCCTCGTCATGTACTTGGTGGAATTAACGGCACTCAATATTTAGCCCCGAGTGATGTAATCTCATTGGGTTTTATTGGTACAGGAAAACAGGGCAGAGGACTCACTACATCATTTCTTAATACAAACGAGGTAAGAATTGCTGCCATTAGTGAAGTTTATCAAGCTAAAGCTCAATTAACAATCGACCGCATCAAAACTCATTATGAGAAAAATACCCAACTCGGCAACTACGCAGAAATACCAGTCTATCAAGATTTTAGAGAATTATTAGCCAGAAAAGACATTGATGCTGTTGTGATTGCCACGCCTGACCATTGGCACGCTGCTATGTCGGTGCGAGCAGCCGAAGCAGGAAAGGATATTTACTGCGAAAAACCACTTTCATTAACTGTTCGAGAAGGGCGAGCAATGGTCAATGCAGCTCGGAAATACAAAAGAGTTTTTCAGACGGGTAGTATGCAGCGTTCTTGGCCAGAGTTTCGTCAAACTGCCGAACTAATCAGAAATGGATATATTGGAGAAGTGAAAAGCATTAAAGTGAATGTTGGAGCACCGCCAGTTGCTTATAATCTGTCGGAAGAAAAAATGCCAGATGGACTTGATTGGTCGAAATGGCTCGGGCCTAACGAACCAGTAGTGTTTAATTCAGAATTGGCTCCTCCTACCTCAAAAGATGTGTTCCCGAATTGGCGTTTATACCGAGAATTTGGTGGGGGAATGGTTTCCGATTGGGGAGCTCACATGTTTGATATTGTGCAGTGGTCACTTGGCATGGACGAGAGTGGCCCTGTGGAAGTATTCGCTCCCGATGGAAAAGATATTAAATTTCTTACTTTTAAATATGAAAACGGTATTACGATGACCCACGAAAAATGGGATTGGAATAATGCCATTCATTTTATGGGAACTGAGGGGGAAATAAAAGTTCAGCGAAAGAAAATCGAAACTACGCCAGTTTCTTTGAAAGATAAAATAATTGGAGAAACCGAAAAACACGTTTACAAGTCAGATAATCATTATAAAGATTTCTTAGATGCGATGAGAAATCGGAATAAACCTATTTGTGATGTTGAGGTTGGGCACCGTACTGCCTCGGTTTGTAATATTGGAAATATTGCCTATCGTCTGAACCGTTCGTTAAAATGGAATCCCAAAAAAGAAGTATTCATTGATGATAAAGAAGCAAATTTGTTGCTTGGACGACCAATGAATAAAGAATGGGGTATTAAAATTTAAAATTATTAAATATATTTGAAGTCGCTTTGTAAAAATGTAAAGTGACTTCATCTTTTTACTTCAATTAACAAACCTCAACCAATGAAAATTAAATTTTTACCTTTATTTTTTCTGAGTTTTTGTGCTTTTTCACAGAATCAAGGTGCAAAAACGCCAACTACTCCAGCTTCAACTTCTACTCCTAAAGAAGAGAAATCATCTTCTTTGACAATTCCCTTCAACCCGGATTCGTATGTAACCACCGAACACATCACGACAATCAAAGGTCAGAAAGTACCATTTCAGGCAATGACAGGCACAATGCCAGTTTGGGATGAAGAAGGCAAAGCAATTGCAGGATTGTTTTACACGTATTATGAGCGTTCTGACGTAAAGGATAGAGCAAATCGCCCCTTGGTTATTTCGTTCAATGGAGGCCCAGGGTCTGCTTCTGTTTGGATGCACATTGCTTACACTGGCCCACATTTGCTTAATATTGACGATGAGGGTTATCCACTTCAACCTTATGGAATCAAAGAAAATCCTTATTCGATTCTGGATATTGCTGACATTGTTTTCGTAAACCCTGTTAATACTGGCTATTCTCGTCCGACCAGCAAAGATATTCCAACTTCAAAATTTTTTGGAGTAAATGCTGATATTAAGTATTTAGCCGATTGGATTAATACTTTTGTAACTCGTACTAATCGTTGGGCTTCACCGAAATATTTGATTGGTGAAAGTTATGGTACAACTCGTGTTTCGGGCTTGGCTTTACAATTACAAAATGCTCAGTGGATGTATCTGAATGGTGTAATATTAGTTTCACCAACCACACTTGGTATTGAGCGTGGAGCTGCCTCGGGTGCAGCTTTAAAATTGCCTTATTTTGCAGCAACAGCATGGTATCATAAAATGTTACCCGCCGATTTGCAAAAGAAAGATTTAACTCAAATGCTTCCCGAAGTGGAAAACTTTACCGTAAATGAACTTTTACCAGCAATTAGTAAAGGTGGTTTTTTAGAAGAATCAAAAAGAAAGGAAATTGCCGCTAAAATGGCGAGGTATTCAGGTTTGTCTGAAAAAGTGATTTTACAGCAAAATTTAGATATTCCGCTCGAATTTTTTTGGAAAGAATTATTGCGAGACAAAGGATTCACAGTTGGTCGTCTTGATTCAAGATATAAAGGTATTGATAAAAAAGAGTCGGGTGATAAACCAGATTTTAATTCTGAACTTACTTCGTGGCTTCATTCATTTACACCTGCCATCAATATTTATTTAAGAAATGATTTGAATTATAAAACCGATCTCAAATATTATATGTTCGGCCCGACCAGTCCGTGGGATAGAACTGGCGATAATACAGGAGAAAACCTTCGCCAAGCAATGGCACAAAATCCAAATCTGCATGTCATGGTGCAATCTGGCTATTATGATGGGGCTTGTGATTACTTCAACGCACAATATAATATGTGGCAAATGGATCCAAGTGGCAAACTTAAAGACCGAATGTCGTGGAAAGGTTATAGAAGCGGCCACATGATGTACTTGCGTCGTGAAGATTTACAAACTTCAAATGAAGATATTCGTGAGTTTATTAAGAAGTCACTACCGAAGCCGAATCAGCCAGCTAAGTATTAAAACTTTAGAATATATTTTGAGATAGCTAACGGCTATGGTTGAAGACCATAGCCGTTTTTTTTCACTTATTAAAATAATATTTATTAAAGTAAATTTAATATAAAAAGCTTTTTTTGCCTTAAAAATGAAGAATTTGTTATTGTTTTTATTTTTTTTTAATAAAGTTTAGATATTGAAATTATAATATTTTATATTTGAAACTTAACATTTTAAACCTAATCTTTTATATCTATTTATGAAACACTCATACCCCATTCCAATCAGGGCAAGGGCTTTGATGCTTTTACTTTTCTTCACAAGCTCATTGGTTTTCGCTCAAAAAAAAATCTCAGGTAAAGTTACAGATGCTGAAAGTGGTATTGGCTTACCTGGAGCCACAATTCAAGTAAAAGGCACTAATAAAGGTACATCTTCAGATGCTAACGGTGCTTTTTCTTTGGATGTCCCATCGGGTTCTACAATTGTTATTTCTTCTATCGGTTATTTAGTTGTGGAAGAAGTAGTTGGTAATCGTTCAGTGATTGAAGTTGCGATGCAGTCAGATGCAAAAGCATTAAGCGAAGTAGTTGTTACAGGGTATGCAACACAACGCAAGAAAGACATTACTGGTGCTGTAACTGTTGTTGGTGCGAAAGAATTGACGGCTGTACCAGCAGCAAGTGTCACCCAAATGTTGCAAGGTCGTGCAGCTGGTGTGACTGTCGGAAATGATAATTCACCTGGAGGTGGAACGATGGTTCGTGTACGTGGTTTTGGTTCAATTAATAATAATAGTCCGCTTTATATTATTGATGGCACACCTACTCAAGGCTCTCTCAACCAAATAAATCCAAATGATATTGAAACGATGCAAGTATTGAAAGATGCTTCTGCTGCTTCAATTTACGGTGCTCGTGCGGCCAACGGTGTTGTTATCATTACAACCAAAAAAGGCTCTTCGGGTGAACCAAAAATTACGTTTGATATGTACACGGGTACACAACGTGTGGGTAGAACGCTTGATTTATTGAATACAAAAGAGCTTGGCGAATTGTATTATCAATCAGAAATTGGTGCGGGTAAGACCCCAGGTACTTCTCCATCTGCACAGTATAAGTTTTCTCCAACTGGCGAGCAAACAATAGCAGATTATATTTATCCAAATGTTTATGGTGCATTGCCAGCAAACTATACCTATACTAATGATATTGCTGACCCAAATCTTGGAAGAACAGCATTTAATATCACAAAAGCTAACAAAGAAGGTACAGACTGGCAAAATGTAATTTTCGGACCAGCCAAAATCTCAAATTATCAATTAGGAGCAACGGGTGGTTCAAAAAATGGCAAATATGCCATCTCAGGAAGTTATTTCGACCAAGACGGTATCTTGAAATATACAGGTTATAAGCGTTATTCGGTAAGAGCAAATACAGAATTCACTAAAAATCGTTTGACTTTTGGCGAAAACTTTACAGTATCTTATGATGAAAGAGTCGGTGTACCAAACGGAAATCAAAATGAAAGTAATCCGATTTCATTTGCCATTCGTATCCAACCAATTATTCCTGTTTTTGATATTACGGGTGGTCCAGTAGCGTTAGGTGGAACAAATACATCAAACTTAAATGGTTTTGCAGGAAGTCGTGGCTCAAACCTCGGAAACGCACCTAATCCATTAGCGAGACAATGGCGTGAAAAAGATAATATTATTAAAGGAACACACATTTTTGGTAACGTGTTTGCCGAATTGGCAATCTTGAAGGATTTGAAATTCCGTACAAGTTTGGGTGTTGAGTTTAATAACTACAACTTTTCACAGTATTTCAATCGTGATATTGAAGCTGCTGAGCCACGTAATGCCAATAGTTTAACAGTATCAAACAATTTTGATCGTGCAATTACTTGGTTTAATACTTTAAATTATTCAAAGAAAATCGGCAATCACGATTTCAATGTTTTACTCGGAACGGAAGCCGTGCAAACTTATGCAGTAGGCTTTAGTGCTTCACGTAGTAATTTTGCTTTTGATGATGAATCGTATCGCTACCTAAACTTAGGTTCTGCTGCTGGTTTATCAAATGCTGGTGCTGGTGCAACTCCGAGTGCATTATTTTCAACATTTGGCAAAGTTAATTACTCTTTCAAAGATTTCTTGTTAGCTGACTTTACGATGCGTCGTGATGGTTCTTCTCGTTTCTCTCAATCTTATCGATATGGAGTGTTCCCAGCATTTTCAGTTGGTTTACGTATGACTGAGTTTGATTTCATGAAGAAACTTACTTTCTTAGATGATTTGAAAATTCGTGGAGGTTGGGGTAAAACTGGTAATCAGTTGATTCCGAACGTATTCAATGCTTACACGCTTTATATTCCAGACCCATTAAACAATGCTTATGATATTTCAGGTTCAGGTAATTCGATTGCTAACGGATTTGACTTAGCTCAGTTTGGTAATCCAAATGGTCGTTGGGAAACTAATACTTCAACTAATATTGGTATTGATGCCACTTTGCTTAAAAGTAAATTAGAAGTAATCGTTGATTTATATTCACGCCTTACCTCAAATATGCTTACGCAAGTGCCAATTCCAAGAACCGCAGGTACAGGTTCAATTCCTTATGTAAATATCGGTGAAGTGAGTAATAAAGGTGTGGATGTAAACATTACATACCGTGATAAAATAGGTCAATTGAGATACTCAGTAAGTGGAATGATAAGTCATTACAAGAATAATGTAGAGAAATTGAACGATGACCCTAATGCATCAATCTTTGGCTTTACAACTCGTCTCCCTGCGATTTCATTGACAAGAGCTGGTTTACCAATTTCGAGTTTCTATGGATACCAAATTGATGGTGTAATTAAAGATGATGCAGAAGCTGCTGCTGCACCAAAATTTGGTTCATACACAAGAGCGGGTGTTTTCAAGTTTGTTGACCAAAATGGTGACAATGTAATTACTGCGGCTGACAAAACAATCATCGGAAACCCTCATCCTGATTTTACCTATGGTTTGAATATCAATTTAGGTTATAAAAACTGGGATTTAGCAATTTTTGCACAAGGATCACAAGGAAATGAAATCTTTAACTATCAAAAATTCTGGACTGACTTTAATACTTTCCAAGGAAACCGTTCGGCTGATATGTTATATAAATCTTGGAAAAAACCAGGAGATGATGCATTATTACCACGTTTAAATTCGCAAGATGGTACAAGTCAGCAAATTTCATCTTACTTTGTTGAAGATGGCTCATACATGCGTATCAAAAATATTCAATTGACTTATAATTTCCCAGCAACTTGGGTGCAAAAAATCAAGTTGAGTACTGCACAAATCTATATTCAAGGACAAAACCTTTTCACTTTCACAAAATACAAAGGTCTTGACCCAGATATTAACTTAAGAGCCTCTGGAAATGATAACCAAGATACGCACATGGGTATTGATGAAGGTGCATTCCCAGTTGCAAAATCTTATAACGTTGGTGTAAGAATTGGATTTTAATTTGACAAACATTTTTAAAGAAATACAATGAAAAAATTATTAATAATAGGTTTGATTGGAATAAGCGTATCTTGTTCGGAATCATTCTTTGATATTCAACCGCAAGGTGCTGCCTCATTGGCATCACTTAGCAATAAAAATGGCGTTAACTCTGTATTGATAGGAGCTTACTCACTTTTGGATGGTGTAGGTGCTGGTAATACTGGCCGTCAATCAACTATCTCAAACTATGTATTTGGAGGAATTACCAGTGGAGATGCCGTAAAAGGAACTGACATCGGTGACCAGCCAGAACAAGAATACATTGAGCAGTTCAACTGGCTTTCAGATAACACTTATTTCTTAGGAAAGTGGCAACATTCTTATGATGGTGTTGCACGTGCAAACGAAGCAATTCAGTTGGTGGGTAGTCCAGATGTGAAAGACATGACTGAGGCAGAAAAAACTCAAGTTATTGCAGAATCTCGTTTCCTACGTGGTCACTATCATTTTGAGGCAAAAAAAATGTGGAATATGGTGCCTTATATTGATGATAAAACATATAATGCGGCTGACCCTAATTCTACAAAAATTCCAAATGACCAAGATATTTGGCCTAAAATCGAAGCTGATTTTCAGTTTGCAGCAGATAATTTACCTGCTACTCAAGCACAAAAGGGTAGAGCTACCAAATGGGCTGCGAAAACCTATTTAGCAAAAGCTTTGATTTTCCAAAAGAAATGGGCTGCAGCTAAAGCATTATTAGAAGATGTTTACAAAAATTCAGGTAAGAAACTCGCACCGAATTACCATGATAATTATCGTAACATTACTAATAACAATATTGAATCAATTTTTGAAGTACAGTTTTCGGTAAATGATGGAACAAATGGTAATAACGGAAATGCTGGTGATAACCTAAACTGGCCATATTCGGCTGGTGCTCCAGGTCGTGGATGTTGCGGCTTTTATCTTCCATCACAAAACCTCGTGAATGCTTTCAAAACCGATAAAGATGGTTTGCCACTTATTGGTTCATCTCCAGATGGTACGGCTGATACCTATAACCAAGTTGACTTACCTAACGACCAAGGTCTGAAGTCAGACCAAGCATTCACACTCGATAAAACTGTCCCTGTTGATCCTCGTCTTGACTGGACAGTTGGCCGTCGTGGAGTAAACTTCCTTGATTGGGGGCCGATGCCTGGCTATGTTTGGATTAGAAATCAAAACTATTCTGGACCATATACAGGTAAAAAATGGATGTATTATTTGGCAGATGAAGGAAGTTCGACGCACTCAACTTCAAAACGTAACGTAAATAATAACTACCGTTTACTGAAAATGTCTTCTGTAATTCTTTGGTTGGCAGAATGTGAAACTGAATTAGGTAATTTACAAGCTGCCGAAGATTACGTGAATTTAGTTCGTAATCGTGCAAAAACAGGTTCTGTACAAGATGCTTCCATCAATTATGTAGTAAATCCTTACCCGAAAGGTACTTTTTTAGGTAAAGGAGCAGATTATGCACGCAATGCAATACGCATGGAAAATCGCTTAGAATTTGCTATGGAAGGCCACCGTTTCTTTGATTTAGTACGTTGGGGAATCGCAGAGAAGTATCTTAATAAATACTTAGCTGAAGAATCTATCGATGGTAAAGATTTGACTGGCAGAACTTACAATAAGCGTGGATACTTAAAAGGTAAAACCTTTACAGCCAAAAATGCATATTTCCCATTACCAAATGACGAAATCTTGAATAGTCAGAAAAATGGTCAACCAACTTTAAAACAAAATCAAGGTTATTAATTTTTGATTAGCTTCGTTACAAAATTGCCAAAATACAGCTGTGTTTTGGCAATTTTTTTTAATCTACCATTATCTAAATTGTTTACTGTCATAAGTTTATTTATTTTTGAATAATCAATCTTCTATTCAACCTTACACATTATGATTTTTGCTTCTGTTGCAGAGTGGATGTCTTTTTTTGGTAGATTCCACCCCTTGGCTGTGCATCTTCCTATTGGCTTTTTAGTCCTAATTGTGATATTTGAACTTTTAAATAAATTTCAAAAAAATCAAGTCCCTCCCGAAGTTATTACTATTGCTCTTTTAGTAACTGCTATCAGTGCGTCAAGTGCTTGTTTGTTGGGGTATTTTCTCTCACTCGAAGGCGGCTACAATGAAGAGATATTAGGAGAACATCAATCACAAGGGATTGGATTGGCAATCATTAGTTGGATTTTATGGATAACTCATTCTAAATGGTTTCTTTCAAAAATTAGTTTTGCGAAGTACTTTTATTTACCATTACTTAGCTTTTCGGTTTTACTCATGATAATTACTGGGCATCATGGTGGAAATCTCACTCATGGTGAAACATATTTGACCGAAAACACACCAAATCCATTAAGAAAATGGATGAATTTGCCAGAAAAAGAAATAAAAATAGATGTGAATCAAGTTGAAAACAAAATAGCAAATATCAATGAGGCATTTGTTTACGAAGATATTGTTAAGCCTATTTTCAAACAAAAGTGTGAACAATGTCATAATGCCAGTAAAATGAAAGGAAATTTGCGTATGGATGAAATTTCTTTACTGCAAAAAGGTGGAAAACATGGTGTAATTTTTAAAGCTAATAGCGTAGAGGAAAGTGAATTTTTGAAGCGTATTTTACTACCAGAGTCAGAAGAAGAACACATGCCACCGAAAGGTAAAAGTCAAATTACTGAGCAAGAATTAATTATTTTAAAATGGTGGGTTCAACAAGGAGCTTCTTTTGATAAGAAAGTCTCTCAATTAGTACAATCAGATGAAATAAAGCCAATATTAATTTCGATGGGAGGTGCTTCAAATGTATCTAATCAAGTGATGCAGGATAGATTTGTGATAGAAGAAAGTATTTTATCAAGAAATGTTGGCGAAGTTAAGCAATCCGATATTGAAAAAATAAAAAAAATAGGAGGTTTAATTTTGCCATTATCTAAAGATAATAATTATGTAGAATTAACATTCTTGAATAACCCTAAGTTTTCAGATGATGACTCGCCCTTGATAAGTATTTCGCCTGAACAGACTTTATGGTTAAAACTATCGAATACTCAGATTACCGATAAGTCATGCAGCGAAATTTCAAAATTGACTAATCTGACAAGATTACACCTCGAAAACACAAAGATTACAGATAATGCCTTGATTTCTCTTGGGGGGCTTCAAAATTTAGAATATTTGAACCTAACCAATACCGCCATTTCTGATAATGGTATTTCGGCACTTGTTAAGCTAAAAAATTTAAAAAAGATATATCTCTGGAAAAGCAAGGTTACGTTGGTCGGCGTTGAAAATCTAAAAAAGAAAATGCCAAAGCTTTCGGTGGAAATTGGATTAAGCGAACAGCAAATGGACGAGCTGTCAAAGCAAAAAGTAAACGAAAAAAGTGATGATGTTTACAAAAAGTAGCAAAAAAAAGGATTGACGTTCGTCAATCCTTTTTTTTGCTACTTTTGATTATTTGGTATGATTTTTCTTCATTTAAACTATCACTATAACTTGGGTAGATATAATCTTCGGGGTCATAATTTTCATTAGAAACGACTAATACAATTGCATTATCAGAAAAGTTTTCTAAAGTATGCCAATCTTGTGGTTCAAGTATTAAAACTTTGTTAGGCTCATCCAGTCCGAAAACCATTTTTTTATCAGGAGTTTCCACATAAATATCGCATGAGCCTTGCAAACACATTAAAGCTTGCCAAGCCTTTATGTGTCTATGTCCTCCTCTTGTTTCACCATCAGCGTTAGTTATGTAAAAAATACGCTTTAATGAACCAGGCAAAATGTTTTCAAAAACTGTTAAATCTCCTCTGTTACTTGAGTGAACAGGCAGAGTAAAAATTTTAGGCATGGTGGCTATTAAAGTTTGTACGTATATACTTTCGTACTATTAGTTTGTTGATTCAAATGTAAACATAGTAAAATCTTGTCTGAAATCACAGAAATCAACTCATTTTTTAACTATCAAGAACTAAAATGCTTCCATTTATTAATATTATTCTTTTTTATAATATAATTTTACGATTATTTGCAAAATATTTAGTAAGCGGTTGAGCTTTGTTTAAATTTTACTAAATAATTCGACATTTTAGAAAGTTATTAGATTTGGGTCGATGTCAATTATTCTTATTTGTAAGCTTCAATCGTCTTGATACTCCCATCGGTATTATAGTTCAATTCTGTTACTTTTATATTTCTTAGATGAGTTTTCCCGGAAATTTCAGTATCATGGTAATAAATATACCATTTACCTTGAAATTCTACAATTGAATGATGATTTGTCCAGCCTAAAACTGGTTTTAGAACAATCCCTTTGTAAGTAAAAGGACCATAAGGATTATCTCCGATTGCGTAGCAAATATTGTGGGTATCGCCCGTTGAGTAGGAGAAATAATATTTCCCTTGATATTTATGCACCCAAGCAGCCTCAAAAAAACGTTTGTCATTATTATCTTCCATGAAAAGATTACCATTTTCATCAAGAATTTTTACTTCTTTCGCATCTTCAGCAAGGTTTTTCATATCTGCCGATAATTTAGCAACTCTTGGCAAACGTGCAGTTTCTCCTTTTTTCGGATTGCTCATTTTTCCTTGATATTGATTATCCTTCCAACTTTGAAGCTGTCCACCCCAAATTCCACCAAAATATATATAGTGATTTCCATCAGAATCTTTAAAAACCGCAGGGTCAACACTATATGTTCCTTTTATTGGTTCAGGCTCAGCTTTAAATGGTCCAATTGGACTTTTACTTGTCGCAACACCAATTCTGAAAATATCTTCCCTATCTTTTACCGGGAAATACAAGAAATAAGTACCATTTTCATAAGCAGCATCAGGAGCCCACATTTGTCGATTTGCCCACTTAACATCCTGAATAGCAAGTGCTACGCCATTATCTTTCACTTCGGATTGTGGAGAATTCATTGATAAGACATGAAAATCTTTCATATCAAACATCCCTCCATCTTCTTTTTTTGCCGTTGGCGATTCTATATCATGCGACGGATAAATATAGATTTTTCCATCGAAAACATGAGCAGAAGGGTCTGCAGTAAAAATATGTGAAACTAATGGTTTTGAAATTGGCGTTTTATTTTGGCCAACAACCATTATCGAAAATAATAGGAGAGTAAAAACGGGTAGTAATTTATTCATTATGCTGATTAGAAACCTTTAAAGTCATAATTTAGAAACCTATTGAATTGCCACCATCAACTGGCAATGAAACACCAGTGATATATCGAGCGGCATCTGATGCCAAGAAAACAGCCGCCCAACCAATGTCTGAAGGTTTACCAAATTTGCCAATTGGAGTTCGGTTTAAAGCACGGTTCATGCGGTCGGGGTCGCTTCCCATGGCTGTTTTCATCATGCTTGTTTCAATAAAACCAGGGGCGATGGCATTGATTCTTACATTTTGTGGCGAAAATTCAGAAGCCAGGACTTTTACCATTCCTTCAACGCCAGATTTTGATGCCGCATAAGCTACAACTCGGTCGATGCCATAATAGGCTGCCATTGACGAAATCATGATGATTGAACCATTTTTTCGAGCCAACATACGTGCTGCACAAGCACGAGTGAGTGCAAAAACTGCACTTAAATTGGTTTGAATGATGCGATTGAAGTCTTCATCGGACACTTCGAGTGCTGGACGTTTCAAGTTTACCCCCGCATTGTTTACTAAAATATCAATCGGTCCATGAGTTGTTTCAATGTCATTTACTAAACCTTCGAGTGAAGATAAATCTGTTACATCGTTTACGAAATAGTGAGCGTTTTTACCCAGTTCGGCTACTGCTGCTTTTAACGGGGCTTCTCTTCTTCCTGTGATGATAACTTTTGCACCCGAAAATACCATACACTTGGCAATATCGAAGCCGATTCCGCTTCCTCCGCCTGTAATTAAGCACAGTTTTTCGTTGAGTGCAAAGGCCGTACTATGTGAAATGTGTTTACTTTCTTCTGTGAAAATTGATCTTTCTGTCATCTTAAATGGTAAATTTCTACTAATTTTTTAACTTCTTCTAAACTTCTATTGGGTGGGGTGAGTGAACTAGGTATTGGCATTTTAGCAAAATCCTTAAAATATAAAACACAGGCATCTCGCCACCAAATTGCTTCTTTTTCTTGAGTTTTGAGTCTGGCTGATACACTTGCAAAAGTTTCAGTATCAATATATGGTTTCAGATTTGCCCAATCTTTTTGTAATTTTTGTACTTCGACAACTCCATTATAATAGCGATAACAAAGCTCTTCCCAAAGCGTATTTCCCGTGCTGAGTTTTTTATTCCAGGCAATATGGTGAAACCACATTAAATAATTCAAATTGCATTTATCGGGATTCCCCCACATTTCACGGACTTCTTTCGAGTAAAGATTTAAAGCATTACTCACTTTACCAGTTCGGTCAAAACCCAAGCCAATAGAATCGGCTCGGTGGTAATATAGTGAAGTCCAATCGGGTCTTGCAGCTTTGGTTAGCCACGGTTCTGGTCCGTAATGATGCCCTTCGCCCATCATGTGACTTAAACCTAATGGGTAAGTATAACTAATATAAGTTGGTAATGATTTTTGCATTATCTCATTGATTTGAGTTTTTGCTTTTTCGTCATTTGTCAAAGTCATACCGATCCATTCTTTGGCGATTTTCTCTGAACTTAAGGTATTATCCCAAGCTAAACGTCCAAAAGCATACCAATTGGCTTGATTGAACGGATGGCCACACCAGTTAACATCCGAGCCAGTATTGGCTACGCCAGCCATCAACGAAACTTGATTATTGTATAAACTTCCATCAATGACTTTGGCAACAGTTGAGCCTTTTCCCTTGGCGTATGTATCGGTATCAAGGCATTCTTTAAACATAGGAGCTAAATAGGTGAGGTGCGTCGATTGTCCCAAATATTCTTGCGTAATCTGAAATTCCATCGCCAATTTAGTATTCGAAAAACCGCCAAACATTGGGTGAAATGGCTCCCGAGGCATGAAATCAATTGGACCATTTTTTACTTGCACAATCACTTTTTCATCAAATTTGCCATCGAGTGGCTTAAATTGTTCGTAAGCTTCTTTGAATCTATCGCCATTTGGGTCAGCGTTATAAACAAATGCTCGCCAAATAACGATTCCAGAAAACGGTTTCATGGCCTCGGCCAGCATATTGGCTCCATCGGCGTGCGTGCGACCATAATCTTGTGGGCCAGGTTCGCCTTCTGAATTGGCCTTTACCAAATAACCACCAAAATCTGGTATATATTGGTGAATTTCTTTGGTTTTTTCGTTCCACCATTTTCTTACTTCGGGGTCGAGGGGGTCAGAAGTTTTTAAGCCTCCAAGTGTGCGTGGCGAACGGAAATTTACAGAAATAAATACCCGAATTCCATAAGGACGAAGGACATCGGCAACGGCTTTGATTTTTTCAAGATACTCAGCTGTCAAAAACCTTGAACTTGCATTGACATTATTTATAGAAGTAGCATTGATACCAATTGCGGCATTTGCACGAGCATAAGCAATGTATCTTGGGTCAATTCTAAATGGCAGTTCATTCCATTTCCACATGGATGACCCAGCGTAGCCACGCTCGACAGTTCCGTTGGCATTATCCCAATGGTTGAGCATTCGGATTTTTACTTTTGGGTTGCTAATAATATTTTGTCCGATTGGTTGGAGAGTTTGAATATTTCTTAATAATTCAAAAGCACCATAAAGTACACCAAATGCTGATTTTGAGGAGATTACGATATTGCCATTTCTGGTAAAAATAGCAAATCCATCTTCATTTAAGGATTGAGTAAGTGATTGATTATTAGATACTTCAAGAATAATTCCCCCAGTGAGAGTCGTGCTTTTTGGTGAAATTATTGTTTTCGTACCCAAAAGTCCAGCAAAGCCTGATTGTAATTCTTCGGCAGCTTTTTGAAGGGTTGGATTTTCAGTGTTTCCTGCAATAAATTTTGAGAATTTTGCGTAAGAAAGTTTTTGTTTTTGGTCTTTAATTAAATCATATTTCAACCAAAGTCTTGAGCCATCATCGGCAAATGCAATGACAGTTAAAAGCGAATATATGATTGATAAAAATGTTTTTTTCATCTATAATTTGCTGAATATTAATGTTTTATTTATTTTTAGGTTCTAATAAATCCCAAAGGTTTCCGTATAAATCTTCAAAAACTGCAACAGTTCCATAAATTTCTTCTTTTGGTTCTCTAATAAATTTGATGCCTTTTTCTTGCATCTGATTATAATCTCTCCAAAAATCATCGGTATAAAGAAATAAGAAAACTCTGCCACCTGTTTGGTTTCCTACCCGACTTTCCTGCTCTTGGTTGGCAGCTTTTGCGAGTAAAATTGCGGTTTCGGTCGCACCTTTTGGTTTTACTACAACCCAACGCTTTTCTTCGCTTTGTTTGGTGTCTTCAATGAGTTCAAAATTGAGTTTTTGGGTGTAAAAATCAATTGCTTCATCATAGTCTTTTACAACTAAAGCAAATTGGGCAATGTATTGTTTCATACAGATAAATTTCGTTCAATCGCCATTTGTAAACCTCTGATTTCTGCCAAACCTTTCAGCCTTCCGATGGCCGAATACCCAGGATAAGTTTTACGTTTCGTGATTCCTTCTTGTAAATCATCAAGCATTTGGTGTCCGTGGTCGGGTCGAACTGGAATCTGATTATCGGCTTGCCCAATTATTTTTCTGCGGTTTTGCTCTTCAATGATAGCCTTTACAACCTCGTACATATCAACATCGCCTGTTAGATGTGCTGCTTCGTGAAAATTTAGCGGGTTTTCTTCTCTTTTCGTTGTACGCAAGTGCAAGAAATGAATACGATTCGCAAACTTTTTAACCATTTTCGCCAGTTCATTATCTTCACGCACACCCAACGAACCTGTACAGAAAGTAATGCCATTGGCTGAGACTTCACAAGCGTTCATGAGTTGTTCTAAATCATTTTCGGTGCTTACTACTCGTGGTAAACCTAATAAAGATTTCGGAGGGTCGTCGGGGTGAATGCAAAGATTTATACCAATTTCTTGAGCAAAAGGTGCTATTTGTTGAACAAAATAATACAAATTGGCTCTTAGTTCGGCATCTCCAATATGGGCATAATTATCAAGCAAACCTTGAAAAGTATTCAAATCGAAGGCTTCTTCCGAGCCAGGTAAACCTAAAAGGGCAGTGTTTTTCAACGTTTCAATTTCGGATTGAGACATATTTTCAAACTTCTTTTTTGCCGATTCTCTTACCTCAATTTCATAGTCTTTCTCGGCATTTGGACGTTTTAGGATATACAAATCAAAAATTGCAAAATCTTCCCAAACAAACCTAAGTGCTTTTGAGCCATCAGGCATTTCGTAGTTTAGATTTGTACGTGACCAGTCCAAAACAGGCATAAAATTATAGCAAACTGTTTTAATGCTACATCTTGCTAAGTTCGCCAACGAAATTTTGTAGTTTTCAATGAATTTTTCTCTTGATGGCAAGCCTTTTTTTATGTCTTCGTGTACAGGTAAACTTTCAACCACTAACCATTTTAGAGGCGTGTATTGAGTATTGTCTTTTTCAATGATGTTTATTCTTTCTTGTATGGCTTCAACTGACCAAACTTCGCCGACCGGAATCTGATGCAATGCCGAAACAACACCTGTGCAGCCCGCTTGTCGAATATCCATTAATGAAACTGGGTCATTTGGCCCAAACCAACGCATTGTATGTTGCATTTAGAATTACGAATTTAGAATTACGATTTACGAATTACACGTTCATAGGTTTTTCTCCATATTCGTCATTCGTAAATCATCATTCGTCATTATTTTGTTAGACTTATTTTTTGTGCATTTTTTTGTGCTTTTAGAGCTAATTCGGTGGCCAGAAAGCAGTGTTCTTGGGTCATGGCTGTTTCGGTTCTGTTTAAAATATCATCAACCAATTGTGGGCCATAAGGCAATGTTTGGGCAGTACAATCAAAATATTTTGTTTCTTTATTATCAGTTAAAAACAAATGGCTTCCACCTTCACGGCCTGCCAAATCAATGTTTTTTCTGATTTCGATAAAACCTTCTGTACCGAGAATCGTCAAACGACCATCTCCCCATGTTTTTAGGCCATCAGGTGTAAACCAATCGACTCTGATATAGCCCATTCCGCCATCTCCTCGGAGCATGGCATCGCCAAAATCTTCAAATTTTGGGTATTGTGGATGGTGTACATTACCAATTTGCGAAGCCACAACTTCGGCTTTTTTAGAGTTTGTAAAATACAAATATTGGTCGAATTGATGTGAGGCAATATCAGTGATGATTCCGCCAAACAAATCTCTATCAAAAAACCATTCTGGGCGAGTTTTTGCATTCATTCGGTGCGGACCGAGTCCGATTGTTTGAATTACATTACCGATTGCCCCAGCTTTTACGAGTTCCCCAGCTTTTACAGTTGCTTTATTCTCAAAGCGTTCGCTGTACATAATCGAATAGATTCGCCCAGTTGTTTTCTGTACTTTTCGTACTTCCGCTAATTGTTCGAGTGTTGTGATGCCAGGTTTATCAGACATAAAATCTTTGCCCGATTTCATTACTCTGATGCCCAATGGAGCTCTTTCGGAAGCAATCGCCGAACTCAAAACCAGTTGAATTGACTTATCTTCTAAGATTTCCTTTTCGTCTTTCACCAATTTTGCATCAGGGTAACGTTTGGCGAAAGCCGCAATTAAATCGGCTTCTTTGGCAAAATAAGCCACCAATTCTCCACCACCTTTTTTGACAGCTTCAACTTGGCTGTAAATATGCCCATGATTCATGCCAATTACCGCAAATTTTATTCGTGGTGAATCATAAATTTCTTGTCTTGAACTTTTTACAATTTCGGTCGTATAGTGTCCAAAATCTTTATTTTGAAACATCGGGAAAGCCATTAAGCCTGCGGCAGTCGATGCTGCTGCTGCCGATGTCTTTTTGAGGAAATTACGTCTGTTGTTCATCTGAGATATGAGATTCTGGATACGAGAGTCGAGAAATGAGAATGAAGCATTTTCTTCTATCTCGAATCCCATATCTCGTATCTCAATTTTACATTTTTATATAATCAGTACCATATGGTTTTCTTTGTGTCCGTGAAAGCATAGCGTTTGCTTCATCGTCATTTACAAAGCGTTCGGTAGTCGGATTCCAAGTTAGTTTACGAGGAAGTTTCATGGCAATATGGCTAATCAAACAAACAGAACAAGCTCTGTGACCAATTTCTACCGGCGAAATTGGCTCTTTTCGGCTCTGAATACAGTCGAGCCAGTTTCCGTGTTGTTCAGCACTTTTGTATAAATGGATTTCGTTTTCTCCGATAACAGATTCCAAAATTTTTGGGTCACTGGCATCGAGAGCTTTGCTACTTTTTGCTTTAGAAACTGGGTCGCTGGCAGAAGCAACATAATCTCCACGAGATACAAAAATCCAACCTTCTGTTCCTTCGTATCTAATTCCATTCGGGAAGCCTCCACTGGTGTACATCGTTACACCGTTTGCGTAATCTGCTTTGACCATAAAGTCTCCGTGTACATTCCAATTTCCACTTTTTGGAAATTCAGCTACTGCTTGCAAGGTTGTTGGGCCTGTATATTCAGTATCCATTCCCCAAGCGGCTGAGTCGAAATGGTGTTGTCCCCAACCTGTAATCATTCCTGCTCCAAATTGCTCGATACGTAACCAACCTGGGCGACCGTAACCGACCTGTGGATGTACAGCGTTTTCAGTATATGGCATTTCGGGAGTTGAACCGAGCCACATATCATAGTTAAATCCTTTGGGAACTGGCATGGCTGGGAAAGAAGGCCCTGCTGGGTCGCCTGGAAGGCCAACTTTTACGGTATGTAATTTCCCGATACGGCCGTTACGCACTAATTCAGCAGCAATTCTAAATTGGGGAGAAGAACGTTGTTGTGTACCCACTTGCAAAATTCTGCCTGTTTTTTTGATGACATTACTCAATAATCGACCTTCAGTAATTGTCAATGAAGTTGGTTTTTGTAGGTATATGTCTTTTCCTGCCAGAGCAGCTTCGATGGCTGGTTGAGCGTGCCAAAAGTCGGGTGTACTGATAATTACGGCATCAATGTCTTTGTTGAGAAGCATTTCACGATAATCGTCGTACATTTTTACATCAACATATTTATCTTGTCCTGTTTTTTTCTTATAATAATTTTCTACGAGAAGCTTGCCATCTTTTAGTCGATTTTGGTCTAAATCACAAACGGCCATCATACGAGCCACATCATGCTGCATGGTGCCAACCATATCGTGGTCACGGCCGATACGACCACAACCAATTTGACCAATATTAATTTTATTACTGGGGGCATTTTTACCGAAAACCGTTGAAGGCACGATTGTCGGAATGCCAAATGTTGCGGCTGCCACACCAGTGAGTGCTTGACCAATAAATTTTCTGCGTTCCATGTTTTTATGATAGGTTTGAATGATATTTTTGTGTTTAAGCCATTTATAAATCGGCAATTGTTTACAACCAGATTTAAAATCTGAGAACCGTATTTAACTTGTTTTCCAGTAACCAATTTCCCAATAACTACTCTGTCTTATACTTTTCAAATTGTTCGGCAATTTTTGCAGTTGCAGTATCGCCTGAATGAACCAAAACTCGGTATTTCAATTTGATTGTTTGTCCTTTTTTTAAAGTCGTTTCTTTATCATTTTGTGGCCAATACATTGGAGTTGGCGAGAAAAAACCATAATCACGAGTAAACCACGGCGATGGATACCATTCGTTGGATGGATGTTGTAAAATTGCCATTCCTTCGATTTTATTGCCACGATTTCCGTAAAAATCAATCCAAGGTGATTTTTTGCCGAAAGTTTCTTTTTCTCCCTTTTCTCCATTGGCGTTTATCATAGTTCCGCCATTGATAACCGCCAAATCTGCATCCATTCTACCGCTGAAAAGAGAGTGGTTTGTTTTTTCAATCGCTACATCCATCAACATCTCCATCGTAATCTCAAAGTCAAGTTGATAAACATCTTTCGATGGGGCAGTAATTGTAATTTTACGAATATCTTTTACTGGAGAATTTGCATTTGGTCGTCGCCAAATACATTCATCTTGAATCACAACTTTATCAGCACCCGATTCGATGATATCAGCTCTTAATGAAATTATTTGTCCTCTTTCGAGTCCTTCTTGCCAATAATTACCACCATTTACTTTATCGCAACCAAAAAACAACGAACTATGATGCGGATAATTTCCATTTCGCATTGAAGTTACACTGGCATTTGAAGGCCCATTTACAGGAAAAAAGAACGGGTATTTTTCGTCTTGTGAAAAAATATAGCTCGTGAAAAGGTTATTATTGATAAGAATATCAATTTTTGAATTGAATTTTTGGGCTACAATTTTGGTTTGGGCGAAAACATCAAAATTTAGAATTGACAAAAAAATGAGTAAAATATGTTCTTTTTTCATGTATAATAATTAATGTTTTGCAATGTGTCATAATGGATAGGTACAGGTCATGCCCTGTACCTACGAAAATTGGGAAATATTTTATTTTTTCTTTGCCAATTCCAACGCCTTGGTCGTTGTATAATATTTCACGAGCATATTTGGGACTTCCCAAACTGGTAGTTGATTTTTTGCCTTGTAATCTAAAAATCTATCCATTACTTCACCAAAATGTGCTTCATGACCTGTGCGATACACATCTGGAATTTCAACTAACCATTCTAAGCCTTGCTTTTTTAGATTGATTCCTGCAAACTTTGCTTTTAATGTTTCAAAAGCACTTGTGAGTTCAGAATCACTTAGATTTAATGGTTTTATGTAGAGTTGAGGTACAAATTTCTCGTCTTTTCCTTGTCTAATTTCAAGATTTGCTTTTGTACCTTTCATAATTGAATAATGAGTATCGCCACCTTCAGGTGTGCTATAATTCCACAGAACTTTCACTTTTGCATTTACACCTTTCAAACGATAATTGATTTCACCATTGGCAAAAATATTGAGTGTAGTATCATTTTTTAGGTCTTTTTTCAAGAATTCAGGGAAATTAGAACTGCCCGTAATCAACGAAAACTGACTGAGTGTCATGCTTGTTGGCCAACGTTTGGCCGATGTAAGTTCCACATCTTTCGTTGATAGTGTTATATTCGGAAAGGCTGCCCATTGTACCAAGTCAACTAAATGCGTGGTTACATCAACAATTCCTTCGCCTTGTTGTGAAACATCCATGAACCATGTTGGGCGTTTAAGTGGACTTCCTGAAACATATTTATAAAAATGATGTACGCTTTCTTTGATGATTGATGGGTCTGCTGGCGTTCCTTTTTTGATTGTTCCAAAAATAGTAGAAATCTGCGACAATTCTTTTTGAAGAACCGTTGTAATTTCCGAACGTTCGGTCATAATATCATACAATAAAACATTGTTTTTCTTGGCAGCTTCAAAAGCTTTTTGTAACTGAGCATAGCCCTTTGCATCAATACACATAGGCTTATCAGCTAAAATATTAATACCTGCATCTGCGGCTTTCAAAATGTATTCGGTTTTCTTTTTATTATTTCCTGCAATTATCAAGACATTGCCTTTTTTCTCGGTAAGCATTTTTTCCAGGTAATCACTGCCTTGATAAACATTTTCTTGCCAGTTGGTTGGGTTTTTGGCACGAGTATTATAGCTCTCAATTCGCTTGAGATGGTCTTGTAAATCTTGTCCAGCGGGTGCATAGACATTTACAACTTTTTCGACATTGTCGTAGGTTTTATTCTGAACCAAAGCAGCATGAAAATGCCCAGGGTCGAGCGTAATAAACTGAATAGGTTTATTTTGTGCAATCACGGTTGAGCTGATAATTGAAAAAAGGAAAAACGATTTTTTTAACATTTTGTATTTTGTTTGTTTAATACACTAAGTTCTAAAAATAATTCAACTTTTGTGTTTTTATTTACTCTTTTTGCAAAAAATGTATCAAAAAAAGATTGTATTTAATTGTCAACAGTGAATAGTAGATAGTCCACAGTTATCTATCAAAGAAAACTAACTCAACACTTTGAATTTGAATTTGCTTAATTTATTTACAATCGCCCCAATATCTGCACGCCCACGCTATCCAAGTACTCCAGTTCGGGCCAGTACTATGTCCACCAGCGTGTTGTCTGAAAGCAATTTCTCCATCTACCAAAGGCATTCCCAGCTTAGGAAAATCCATTGTTCCTAAATCTTTTTTATTGAATAAGTGATAGACCGAACCAGCATAAGCAGCACCCAGAAACATACCTTTGGCATCTACCCATTGGCCTTCAACTTGTGGTGAACCCGAACTAATAAAAACTGGTCGAGGTGCAACTAAAGCTACTAATTGATGAGCATCAACTGGTAGGTCGTTGGGAGTGAGTTTACTGGCATATTTGATAAAATTGCCCGCAAACCAATGATATTCGGCTGATGAAGCAAGGTTTTCAACTTGTTCACCGAAAACTCTGCGGAGAATTTTTACACCACCAGCTCCAGATGAACCAATGAAACCCAATGAGAAGCGTGGTTCAAAAGCCATAGCAACGATAGCGGCTTTTCCATAACGTGAAAGACCTTCAATAGCAACACGCTTGGCATCGACATCTTTATCAGTTTCAAAATAATCTAAAGCTCGGCTGGCTCCCCAAGCCCATGCTCGTAAGGCTCCCCAATCGTCAGGTTTTCTGAAATTTCCTTTGTTAGTTAAGCCAATGATTCCTTTTGTTAGTCCTGCACCATTATCGGCCTGAACGCTGCTTGGGTCGATGATAGCGTAACCCCAGCCACGTGAAATAAGTTGTTCTTTCCAAGTAGGTTCGCCTGATGAACCTAAACCAATAGGTTGAGTTGTATTGGGCCCGAAAGGGGAGCGGATAAAACCAAATTCCAAAACAACAGGCACTTGTTTGGGTGTTTGGGCGGGTGTTGCGACCAATAAATTTATCTCAACTTTGATGGCGGGATAAGCTGAATTATCGACAGTGCCTTTGAGCGTTTTTTCTTTAATCGCTTGATTTCCAATCATTGTGTCTTTCACTGAAATCACTTTCCACGTAACTGATGGGATATTTTTCGGTAATTGGCCATATATTTCACTTTCAAAATTTTCTACTATTTCAGGCCTTCTTTTTTCAAGCCATTCTTGGGCGGTTTTTACTTTTTTCCCATTCTTCAAAACTAAAGCATCAGGTAAAGTATATTGATTTACTTTTTCTTCCGAACTATTAGCTGCATTGGCATCTTTCGGATTTCCCGAAGGCCCCCTACGAAGTTGCGTACGCTCAATGTTCAGTTGCATGAGCATATTATTGTGGTCATTGGTTGTGAGTTTATTGATACTGTCTCGCTGGGCAGGAGAGAGTCCAAATTGAGCAAAAGTAGAAAGACTGATACTGCTAAAAAGGACAATTTTCGTAATAGTTTTCATTATCTTTTTATTTGTTTAATATGCTCAGCTACATTGAGCATGGTATCAATATAAATATCTTTTTCGTTTTCTTTAAGATAATGAAGAAGCTTGCTGTGAGCCTCCTTTGAAACATTCAAACCATGCTCACCGCCAACGCCATGAAATAGGAAAACGAGTAATTTGCCAGAATTTTGAGCCTGTTTTGCTAATTCAATCATTTGCTCGCCCGAAGTTCCTTCCATGCTGTAACAATCAATATCCATCAGATTTTGCTCATCAATGCTGTGCATTTGACTTCTGACCGAACGTGCCGCTACAAATTCATTTGTAAGTGTTTGAATAAACTCGCCTTCGATCACTTTCTTATGTCCGCAAGTGAAAGCAAAAGTGCGTTTGTCTCTTCCATCAATTGATTTTAAGTAAGCGTTGCACATTTTTACTTCATCTTGCATTTTTCGTAAACTATACTTGCTTAAATCATATTCGGGTTTTACCCAACTCATGCCTGGCAATGAAGCATCGCAAGGATGATAAAGCGTATGATTTCCCAATTCATGACCATTCATTGCCGCTCTTTTCCACCCACTAATTCTTTTGGTGGCTGCATCTGATGAAGCAGTTAGGTAAAATGTGCCTTTAAGATTCAGAGAGTCTAACGCAGGAATTACATTGTCAAGATGAACATTTAGAGCGTCATCATAAGTAAGTACAACTGAGCATTTTTTGCCTTTCCATGCTTTTGTTTCATCTAATAACTCAATATCGGTTCGGAATGGTGAAGCTGGTAAATCGACCGAATTATAAAAGTTTACACCTTCGGGGTTGTCTTGCCAAGCATAGCGAACGTATTTTGGACTTTTGATTGCTTCGTTCCAAACTTCAATTTTATCTTTTCCAATTACTTTGGTTTTTGCCCAAACGAATTTTTTGTCATAGTCGGCAATCGAAAACCATCTGAGTTCTTCGCCGTCTATGGAAGTGATGCCGTCGGCTACATTGCTAAATGTGAGTGTAATTTTGCCATTTTCAATGTTTTGTGCTGATAAAGTTGGTCCAGAATGCACTAAATCTTTTTCGCCATAAGCAATATTTCTTGCCGAAAGTGCGAGTCTCTTGCCTATGTCTTTTTTGTTAAGCGGGTGAATGTCATTCCATTCACCCAAATCAATCGTAACCGTTACAGCAGTGTTAGGTAGTGTAAGTGCTTGATTTTGTGCTTCTCTGAGCAATGCGTTATTACTTTCTGTAGGAGTAAAGTTAATGTCTTGATAATTAGTGAGTTGTACCACGAAAAAGGGTAGGCTTGCGTCATTCCAGAGGTTTCGCCAATCGTTGATTAAAGCTGGTAATAATTGATTGTAGGGTTCTGGATTACCAACATTTGTTTCGCCTTGATACCAAAGAAATCCTTTGATTTTCATAGGTAAAACTGGGGCAATCATGGCATTGTAGAGAGCAGTTGGCTGATTTTGTTGGTTGATTCCGCCACCTCCAAATCCACCTAAATTGGATGGCTGATAAACTTCACCCACTTTATATTGCCATGTACCTTTGAGGTCGATTTCATCGCCATTGACTGTCATGTAGTATGGTTTGTCAGGCACAAAACCACCCTTTCCAGCAGAATTTGTAACTCTGATGACGAATGTATTTTTACCTTCTTTCAATAGCTCGGCAGGAATTTCATAACGACGTGGCGGGTATTGATAAGTGATATTTCCAATTTTTTTGCCGTTCACATACATTTCATCCGCATCAATGATTCGACCCATGAAAAGTTTCACAGGTTTACCGAGCCAGCTTTTAGGGACGTCAAAAGTTCTTCTGAACCAAACTACACCGTTCAAATCTTTGATTCCTTGGTCTTCCCAATAGCCTGGAATATTCATATTTCGCCAGCCTTTTGGTTGATACTCTGGGCTTTCCCAATGTTCAATAATTCCTAAGTCTTTTATTTGGGGAGTATTGCTTCTTGGAAAAGAAGGGCGACGATTAAACGAATTTACATAGCTTGTATCTTTGTTTCGAGCAATGGTTCTTTGAATATCATTGAAGTTTTTGTATCCACCCTCACTAATCCATGCCTCGATAGGTGTTCCACCGACAGAACTATTGATAATTCCAATCGGAACTTTATATTTTTCGTGAATTTCTCGGGCAAAAAAATAAGAAACCGCCCCAAAAGCAAGAATATCTTTAGGATTTGCCGCTTTCCATTGACCTTGTGGAAAATCATCTTTTGGGGTGTTCAAATCAGTTAGGGTTTGCACAAAGAAATTACGAATGTCAGGGAAATTGGCATTAGTAATTTCGTCAGGATATTTTTCTTTTACCCTTTCCATTGGAGTAACCATATTGCTTTGCCCACTACAAAGCCAAACATCACCAAATGCAATGTTTTTGATAGAAATTTCATTTTTCCCCTTTAATAGCATTTCAAAACCTGTTCCAGTTGGTTGGGCTGGAAGCATGATTTCCCATTTCCCATTTTCAGCGGTTATGGTTTTAAAGTTTTTTTTGTTGAAAGTCAACGTGATTTTTTCTTTTGGCTCTGCCCAGCCCCAAATTTTGATGGGTTGTTCACGCTGCAAAACCATATTATCCGAAATCAGTTTTGGTAATCTAATTTGTGCTTTTACGGTGCAAATGCTGGATAGACAGAATAATAGTGCCGAAAGTTTTAATAGTTTCATTTGTAAGTTTTATGTAAAAGTGTTTTCTAAAAGCAATTTGTAAAATTCTTATTTATTTTACCATTTTGCTTTCAACTGGCCCCAAATGATTAGGAGTTAAGCCACCTAAATCTACAATTATTTTTTGAATAATGATTGCTGGGTCGATTGCCCAAATCTTTAATGTATGCTTCCCAGTGCCTTTAATTATACATTTGTTTGTTAGATATTTGGCATTTTGAGCTACCATTTTGTCCCATTCTCTTTGACTTCTATTAGCGTGCATTTCAATAATTTGAGGTGATTTATCATCCATCGAAATCGCAATTCTCAAACCTTTATTGTCATTAAATTCGAGCGTTGGCGAAACAATCAGATTCACTGTGGCTTCACCTTCTTTTGTCAAAAATATATCATATTCCAAGCGTGGATTATTGGACGAAAGTTCGATGGATGGAATATTGACTGGAAAAATCGTAATTCCATTACCTGTTCGACCAATGTCAGGAATAACTTTCCATTGAACCTTCTTCATATTGAAAGCTCTCGAAAAGTGCTCAGCTTCTATTGAAACATATCCATTTTCTTCAACAAAACCTTTGAAGTTTTTGGGATAATTTACCGAATCTTCTTTCTGAATTGTAGAAGTAGTTTGTTCTGTTCTACTAATCTCGTTAGCGTCTAATCTTGTAACTTTTGGCACTGAGTTTTTATTGGGTTGTTGCCAATAAGTATAGCCAATATGTGTTTGGTCGGCAAAATGATTCCATTTGCCACCTGACAGAGTTTTATTAAAATAATCGCTAAGTTCTTGGTCTTTTTTGAATAATTCTTCGGTTTTATCAGCCCATTGGTTCGTACTTACCAGTTTTAGCTTTGCTGCTTCTTGATTTTTAGCATGGGCATAATACATTTGGTTGAGATTGGCACATGCCAAAATTGGGTAAAGGACTAACTGATAATAGGCGTCTTTATAGGCTGGCTCAATTGTCTGATAAGTTGCTTGGGCAGCATTTGCAAGGTCTGTATATTCTTTTACGACTCGATTCCACTCGTTATCAGTCCCTGCCAAACTGTAGGTTTTTGCATTCAATAATTCGGGTTTTATACGGGCATTATATTTAGCATATTTTTCAAGATAAGATGCTATTTCGGTGTGGTATTTTTCGCCAAATGTTGCTTTAGCCCAAGTTTTGGAGTAGGATGGAAGCATTTCGAGTGTCCATTTTTCAGGATTCCATGCGAAATCTAAGAAAAACGAAATCGGAAATTCCATTGGTTTTAAATCACCCACGTTGACAATCCAAATTTCACGGGCATTGTATTGATACGCCAAATTCATTTGCTCCCAAATCCGAGGTAAAGGATTGGTATTGACCCATTTATAGTTTCGTGGGCCACCTACGTAATCGAAGTGATAATAAATTCCGTAGCCGCCTTTTCGTGGTTTTTCGTTCAGATTTGGCAATTTTCTGATATTTCCCCAGTTATCATCGCAGAGAAGTAGTGTAATATCATCAGGCACACGCATACCTTTTTCATAATATTCCTGTACTTCCTTATACAAAGCCCAAAGTTGTGGTTTTTCAGAGGCAGGTTTCCCCGAAACCTCTTCAATGATTTTTCTTTGGTCCTTCACAATCTGTTCGAGTAAAGTTGTTGCAGTTTCACGAGACATCGGCTCGTCACCATCACCACGCATTCCCACCGAGAAAATGTTTTCGTATTTGTAGCGTTCTCTCACACTTTCTCTCCAAAACTCACGTAGTGTTGAATCGTTCTTTGCATAATCCCATTTGCCTTTATTTTTGCCGTATCTTCTCCATTCATCATGAGCTCTCATCAAAGGTTCGTGGTGAGAAGTTCCAATAACTACTCCATATTCATCGGCCAAAACTGGATTCAGAGGATCATCAGCGTGAAAGGCGTTTCCCCACATAGCTGGCCAAAGATAATTGCCTTTCAATCTCAGAATTAGCTCGAATATTGTTTCGTAAAGTTTATGATTGAAACCTCCATTTTTCTCATTTGTCCAACCTGATAGGCACGGAGCTTCATCATTCAAGAAAATTCCTCGGTATTTTACTTTTGGTTCGCCATTGCTATATCGTCCATTTAAAATATAGACTTCTTGGTGCTTTTGCGAGGGTACATCTGCCCAAAAGTGCCAAGGTGAAACACCCATTTGTTCTGATATATCATAAACTCCGTAGATTGTTCCTCTTTTATCCGAACCTATAATTACTAAGGCTTCTTCAATATTTGGAAATGGATTTTTGATGGTTTGTTGCACAAACATTTCCCATCTACCTTTCAGGTCTTTGACATCAATTTTATTCTGTTTGACAAGTGCATCAATCCATTTGTTTTGACCCAGTGTTCCTACAATGATTACTTTTTTTTGTTTTGGTAATTCATACAAAACATTAGTTTTTCTGTCAGTCACTCGTTCAATATCCGTTTGTAGGTCATACACAACTCGCAGTACGCCCTTAAAGTCAGTCGAATCTACCAAAATAGCAGACTGTTGTCTATTAGAGGATATACAAAAACTATTTTTGGAAGCCTGAAAAACAACAACATTAGTTGGATTTATTGAGTAAGCAAATATTGGAAAAAGGGTCAGAAATATATTTAAAATTAACTTCATAGTCTCAATGAAAAGTGGGCTTATTCTATACATTCAGCAAGAACAATATATAAAACTTGCTATGAAAAGAAAGTAGGTTTTTATTAAAAAAGTACAATTAAATTTGTCGAAACTTTGTTTTTTGCTTTTTTATGTTTTTTGTTTTATTAGTGTTTTTTTTTAATGCTAATTTGAATATAGTTATACTTGATTGTATTTATTAAAGAATTTTATGACTATTTTTACTCAATGGGATTTGTTAACTATCGAATACGTTTTCGGAAACGATTCCGATAGTTTATTTTCACTTTAAAAGTATCAAAAGTTATCTCTTAGTGGTTAAATTGTTGGTAAATACACCAATTGTAAAATTGATATTTTAAAACTGAAATTGAGTGTATTAATATTATAAAAGTACAATTCTAAAATGATTACTTGTGTAAAATGTGGTAAAGTAGAAATGATTGTAAAGTCGGGCTTTGTGAGAGGCAAACAGCGACTTTATTGTAAGGAATGTGACTTATATTTTACTCTAAATCAGCCAAACCAAGTAACAAGCAAAAAATCCCAACAAATAACAATTGTCGATGTTGCAAAAGTCTTGGGTGTATCGCCATCTACGGTCTCACGTGCCTTAAATAATAGTCCGGAAATTAACGAGAATACACGCCAAGAAATTATAAGGGTTGCGAACGAGTTGGATTATCGACCGAATTTGCTGGCTCAAAGTCTTCATAGAGGCGAAACACACACCATTGGGGTTGTCATTCCTGATATTCAACGACCATTTTTTGCTGGGGTAGTTGCTGGAATTCAACAAGTTGCATCAGAAGCTGGATATAGGGTTATGATTTGCCAGTCAAACGAATCCCATAGTACCGAAGTCCTAAATGTACAAGCATTAATGGCAAGCCGTGTAGACGGACTTTTGATTAGCCATAGTAAAGAAACAAATTCGTTTGAACATATAAAATTGCATTTAAGAAAAGGTATTCCGATTGTTCATTTTGATAGAGTTTGCGACGAACTGGAGACCGCAAAAGTGATTCAAGAAGATTTCGATGGTAGTTTTGCTTTAGTTGAGCATTTAATAAAGAAAGGTTGCCGACGGATTGCCGCTTTTGCTGGCCCTGAAGATTTATTAATTAGTCAGAAAAGACTAAATGGCTATAAAGCGGCACTTCAAAAATATGGTTTACCGATTGAACAAGATTTAATTTTTCACAGTAATTTTAAAAAAGAAGACTCGCTTAATGCTCTGCTGGCTTGGCTTAATTTACCCCAAAAACCCGATGGGATTTTTTCGGTGCATTATGGAAATGCCATTGAAATGATGGTAACGCTTAAACAAAAAGCCATAAAAATACCTGATGAAATAGCTTTAGTGGCTTTTGGAGATGATTTACTCGCTTCACTTTTTGAGCCATCACTAACAGTCTTTAACCAGTTTCCTTATTTAGTAGGGCAAGAAGCAGCTAATATTCTGATAGATAACATCATCAATAAAGAAACTTTTGAACCCTATACGAGGGTTATCAAAGGAGAATTGATAGTTAGAGATTCTTCGTATAAAAAGGCAATAAATTAACAGAATTAACTAAAATTAATTACCCAAAATATATTATGCAATACAGAAAATTAGGCAAAACAGGTTTTGAAGTGTCCGAAATAAGTCTCGGTACATGGCAAGTTGGTGGTGTTTGGGGAGATGATTTTAGCCATTCAAATGCTGAGAAAATATTAAACTCAGCCGTTGACTCAGGCATTAATTTTATTGATACTGCCGATGTTTATGGTGATGGCGAAAGCGAAAAAGCGGTTGGGGGTTTTGTGAAAAGTCGTTCAGAAAGAATTTTTATCGCAACAAAATGTGGACGTCAACTTAATCCGCATATTAATGAAGCTTATCAACCTTTAGTTCTACGAAAATTTGTAGAAAATAGTCTTAAAAATATGGGGCTCGAAACGATTGATCTGATCCAGCTCCATTGTCCACCAACTGAAGTTTATTATCGCCCAGAAATCTTTGAATTATTTGATCGATTGAAAGATGAAGGAAAGATTTTGAATCTCGGAATCAGTGTCGAAAAAGTGGAAGAAGCACTCAAAGGAATTGAATTTGATAATGTTACAACTGTTCAGATAATTTTCAATACATTTCGCCAGCGTCCTGCTGAATTATTTTTCGAGCAAGCTAAAAAAAAGAATGTTGGTATAATTGTACGTGTGCCTTTGGCAAGTGGTTTATTGACAGGGAAGTTCTCAAAACAATCAACTTTTACAGTAGGTGATCATCGAAATTTCAATCGAAATGGTGAAATGTTTGATAAAGGAGAAACTTTTTCGGGTATTGATTACGAAACTGGACTTACTGCGGTGGAAGAGTTAAAAGCGTTGTTTCCAAACGAACAAAATTTAGCTCCTGTTGCCCTAAAATGGATTTTGGGTTTTGATGCCGTAAGTACAATTATTCCAGGTGCTTCACGCCCAGAACAGGTTTTGGCAAATGTTGCCGCTTTAGATTTTCCAGATCTAAGTGACGACCAAATATTTGCCATGAATGCCATTTATAATACATATATTAAGCCCTCAGTACACCACTTATGGTGAAAATTAAGTTGTCATTTTAAAATAGATAAAGGTATTTATACCCTTATCTATTTTAAACTTAAATTTAGTATTCTATAAAAGACGCTAAAAAAAATTAGCCTTCTCCCTCTGCTTTAACTTTTCTTTCCTATCAAATGCGAAGTTCGATAAAAGCCATCAACTTTAAATAATCAAATTTTACTACTTGGGTGACATCTGTACTTAAAAGCTCATAAAAGTTATTTAGTCATTGCAAGATTACTACATCAACAAAACTGAAAAATCATTTTGATTGTCAGTGAATCTACTTAAGGCTTTCAGTTTAATCTTTAAAATTAGCTTAGAAAGTTTTTTTTAATGAGCTGGATGGTATAATATTTGCACTAACTTTCTTATAAAAAATACATACTGATGTTTGCTTTCAATCCATTACTCAATTCTGATTACATACGTGAAATGTATGGCGACGATTTGACGATCGTTCAAATAATGTTTGAATCCTTTTTAGAAGATAATATTCCAATTTGGGAGAGAGTCATTGACGAGCTTAATAATAAAAATTTCAAGGAAGTCGGACAGATGGTTCATCAAATAAAACCGACTTTTTCAATGGTTGGACTCACATTTTTACATCCTAAAATCCAAGATTTTGAATTATCTGCCAAGACAAATCAAGATGAAAAAATGCTTTTGGCTAAATATGAAAATTTGGCAATAGAGATAAACCATGCAAAACTGGTTATCATTGATGATTTAAAACGTTTGAAACAATTGGTTTAATCTTTCCTGAAATGAAAATAGGTATTGAGGCTCAGAGAATTTTTCGCCCACACAAGCACGGTATGGATATCGTTGCCGTAGAATTGATTCGGGCTTTGCAAGTAATTGATAATCAGAATGAGTATTTTATTTTCGTGAAACCAGATGAAGATAATACTTGCATAAGCGAAACCAAAAACTTTCATATCGTTGAAGTGCCTGGAGGGAACTATGTTTTTTGGGAACAAATCATGCTGCCAATTTATGCTCGAAAATACGGTATTGATGTGCTTCATTGTACGAGTAATACAGCTCCTATTTTTCTTACAGTGCCTTTGATTTTGACGCTGCATGATGTGATTTTTATGGAGAAAACAGTTGGTAAAAATACATCCACCAATTATCAAAAATTTGGAAATCTTTATCGCAAATGGCTTGTACCAAAGATTGTGAGAAAGTGCCAACGCATCATAACAATTTCAGAAGTAGAAAAAGCTAACATAATTAGAGTTTTGGGCTTACAAATGAATCAAATTACAGTTGTTCATAATGGTGTAAGTGGGCGTTTTGGCATCAAACCCAATACAGAAACAATCAATCAGACAAAGAGAGAGCTAAATTTAGAAGGAGATTTTTTCTTATTTCTCGGAAACGTTGAACCACGTAAGAATGTAACAAATACAGTTAAGGCATTTGTGGCGTTTGCTGAAGTCAACACCCATGTACAATTAGTAATCACAGGCTTAAAACCTACTTTTGTTTCAGATATTCTAACTGAAATTGGAAAGATCTCTTTTTTAAATCGCTTTGTTTTTCCAGGTTTTGTAACTGAAAATGTTTTATTGACATTGTATGCCGAGGCAAAGGTGTTTTTATATCCATCGTTCCGAGAAGGTTTTGGCTTACCGATATTGGAAGCAATGGCTTTCGGAACGCCCGTTGTGACTTCTAATATTTCAGCAATGCCCGAGGTGGCTGGTGATGCAGCATTTTTAGTTGATCCATATTCTGTAGAGGAGATAACCGCTGGAATGACAGTAGCCTATGAAAATGATAAACTACGACAACAAAAAATAAATTCTGGTTTTTTACGTCCAAGTATGTTTACATGGCAAAATACTGCTCAAAAAATGCTAAATATTTACCAATCAAAACTTAGTGACAGACCTAACTAATGATCATATAACCAAATAATCAAAATATACCTTTGCTAATCAACAATGAAGGCATAGTTTTTGATACTTCGTTAGTTGTCTATTATTTAAATGTAAATCGAAAAATGATTTGGTATAGAAAATATGGTTTTGGAATAGTAGTTTGGATTGGCCTGTGGTTGATTCCCACAAAAGTAATGTGCCAAAGAGTATCAACCGACTCTTTATTGACCAAGGCATTTGCCAATGATCAACTTTTGCCAACATTGATAAGTGCAGCTCAAAAATTCTCGCCCGAAATCAGAAGAATTGGAAGCAGTATCGATTTGGCAATTGCTAATCAAAAAATTAATAAAAACGCTATTTATAGTGGCCTTTCGCTACAATCAAGTTATTATTATGGAACGAATTACTCAGCAGTAAATGCACTCAATAATACCAATGTATTGACAACCTCGCAAACAGGGTTTTATAACATCGGTATCGGATTGCAGCTCCCTATTACAAGTATTATTAGTCGTAAGCACCTAATTAAAACAAGTCAGTCGCAAATAGATATGGTCTCGGCTGAAAAAGACAATGCTGAAATATTTGTAAGACAAGAAGTAATAAGGCTTTATCAAGAGTTAAAATTGGCTCATAGAATCATGCTGATAAGCAGAGTCAATAGACAAGCAGCCGAAATTAATTATAAAATGGCTGAAAAGGATTTTTTACAGGGACAAATAACCGTAGAACAAAATTCAAGAGTATTAGATATATTCAATAAGTCCAAGATTGATTACGAAACGTTTGTCAATAAATTTCAAACAACTATTATGATGCTTGATGCCTATACTGGCACTAGTTTTTCTAATTTGTTAAATCAAGTAAAATGACTTTCCTGCATTTCTTAAAACTTCTCTCAAGAAATATCATTTGGCTGATCTTAATCCCTATGATTTTGGCAGCCTCGATTTACTATTTTACCCGAAACGAAAAAAAAATATACTCGTCGGAATCTACAATCTATACAGGTCTTGCTTCAGGGTATAATCTCAACGGAACTGCCAAAGCTGATTATTATGCTACCAGCAATGCCTTTGACAATTTATTATCACTGATTGAATCAAGAGACACTAAGCAAGATGTAATAATAGATTTGCTTGCCGAACACCTCTCTTTGAAAAAACATGATCCAGCTATTTTGACTTGGGGTGCTTATGATGAACTACAAAAGTTAATTCCTGATGATTTTAAAAGTAAAATCGTTAAACAAACTTTTCTCGAAACAAGAAAGGCTTTGGCCAGCTTTGCTGGAAAGGCTGATGAAAACGTTATCTACAAACTTATTTATTCAGAAAACCCTTATTATTCGTTTGACGCCTTAAAAAATATCAAAGCTTCACGTATTAGTAATAGTGACTTGATTAAGATTTCATACGAAACAAGCGACCCAATAATATGTAAGCGAACGCTCGAATTATTGGAAGAGACCTTTATTAGAAAAAATCGTTTGTTACGTGAGGGACAAACTGGTTCTGTGGTAGAATATTTTGAAACTGAAACAAAAAAGGCTTTTGCCAAACTTGATTCTTCTGAGCTTAATTTTTTGAATTTTAATAAAAATAATGACATCATTAACTATTACGAACAGACCAAGGCAGTGGCAGGCGAAAGAGAGATTTTGTACGCACAGAACCACAATTTGGAGATGGAAAAAATGGCAGCTAATTCGTCATTGAATAAAGTAAATAGTAGTATCGAAGGTCGAAATAATCAAGTGTTTTATGGGCAAGATATTATAAGAGAAAGAGAAAAACTGGCAAATATTTATAACAAGGTAGCACTCAGTGAAATCGTAAATACGGACGGTAGTAATAAAAAACAAGTGGATAGTTTAAAAAGTGTGGCAGCACGGACTGAAGCAAGCCTCAAAACCACTTTAGATAAATTATCAATTGAAAGCAATACACCTAACGGAATTCCGACTAAGAGTGTGCTTGATGAATGGCTAAAAACTACGCTCGCTTATGAACAAAGCAAAGCTAAGTTGGCTGTAATGGATAGACGTAAAAAAGAATTTGAAGAAGAATACAAAAAGTTTGCTCCATTGGGGGCTATGTTGAAAAAAATTGAGAGGCAGATTAGCGTGTCAGAACAGGAGTATTTGGAGTTATTACATGGATTAAATATGGCACGTCTGACTCAACAAAATACCGAACTTACTTCTAAACTTAATATTGTTGACCCACCATTTTTGCCTTTAAAGCCAAATGCTTCAAAACGACTCGTATTGGTTGTAGTTGGTTTTGTGGTTGGTTTTGTATTAGTATTGGCTTTTATTTTAGCAAATGCTTTGATAAATCGAACTTTACTTGAGCCAACAAGAGCTAAAAAAAGCATAGATGCTCCTTTATTAGGAATTTATCCCTTATTGAATGAAAACCCTGAATTTGTTAAAAAAGCGAATCTACGTTTAATTCAACAGTTTCTTTCAACAGTTGATGCGAAAGCTAAACCAATTGTTATTGGCGTGCTGAGTAACGAAAGAGGTGAAGGGAAAACTACCATTATTAACTTGTTGGAGCAAGAATTAGGTAATTTGGGCTATAGGGTAGAAAAACAAATCTTATTGAATAATTCTACTGAAAATACGCCTTCATATTTACCCTTAACCATCAACAATTCTGATAATAAATTATTAGGATTATCTAAGCCTATAAATTTAGATAGTGCTTTGGCCGAAATTGAAACTAAATCAAACGAAACCAAAGATTTTATCTTGATTGAGTTTCCAGCATTGGCTGATATTATTATTAAACCAGACCTTTTTCCGCAGCTTAACTATGCAGTTTTGTTGTGCCGAGCCAATAGAGTTTGGGGCAGAATAGACAAGGATGTTTTATCAATTTTCACTAAAACAACAGGAAATAAACCTTTATTTATTTTGAATGGTGTAGATACTGATTTTGCAGAAGAGTTTATTGGAGAAGTACCTAAAAAGAGAACTTTTCTTCGGACACTCATAAAACGAGTAGTAAAATTTGAATTTGGTAATAGAAAAAAAATTCGATAAGCTATTTTCAATCTTCCCCAGATATAAATTATAGGAAGGTAAATAAGTATGGAAAGTAACCTTTTTTACATATCGAATAAAAATAAAATAAAGTATATTGGGTTGATTCCAGCTTTATTTCTTGCAGTTGCTTTTGGGTGGATAATTGCCAGAAAAGGAATGTCATTCGGTATTTTATTATTAGTACTTCCTTTTGTGATAGGTTTTGTATCCTTAATTTTTTTAAAACCTCGGATTGGGCTTTTGGTTTTTATTGTTTATTGTTTTATTCAGTCAACTCTTGGTAAACATATTGAAGGCCCGCAGTTTGGTTTAGGACAAGATGGTCTATTGGTATTGACATGGCTTGGTATTTTTTTTCATAGAAGTGGCAGATTTAGATTTCGGCACCTCAATAACGATTTGGTTTGGTTGGCAGTTGTGTGGTTTGGAATCACCGTATTACAAATTGGGAATCCAGAAAGACCCAGTTTTTTAGGCTGGTTTTACGAAATGAGGTCGGCAACTTTATATTGGGTTTTATCAATTCCATTAGCTTTTTTAGTATTAAATAAAAAGACAGATATAAACTTATTCTTGAATATTATCATTTTTCTGTCATTTGTTGGTGCTTTATATGGAGCTAAACAATTATTTATTGGCGTCGATGATGCTGAAAATCGCTGGTTAGAGGCTGGTGCAAAGAAAACACATATCTTATTTGGTAAATTAAGGGTGTTTTCATATTATTCTGAAGCAGGACAATTTGGAGCCTCACAAGCCCAATTAGCAATCATGTGCATCATTTTGGCAATTGGACCTCATACTCAAAAAAAGAAAATTTGGTATGGAATTGCTGGGGCAGTAATTTTTTATGGAATGTTGATTTCGGGTACAAGAGGGGCAATGGCTGCTTTAGTTGGTGGTGGATTTACTTTCTTGGTTTTAAGCAAACAAGTAAAGATTTTAGTTTTAGGTGGCTTAGTTGGTATTGGTTTTTTAGGAGTTTTGAAATTTACATCTATCGGCAGTGGAAATGACCAAATTCAACGATTAAGAACATCATTAGATCCCGAAGACCCATCTTTGAAAGTAAGATTGTTCAACCAAAAAATCTTGAAAGACTATTTGGCTACCAAACCATTTGGTACAGGAGTAGGAACTATTGGTCAGTGGGGAACAACCTATAATCAAGATAAATACATTTCACAAATACCACCTGATAGTTTGTATGTGAAAGTATGGGCAATGTATGGAGTTATAGGCTTCATTATTTGGTTTGGAATAATGCTTTATATCACTGGAAAATCGGCTGGAATTATTTGGAAAACCCGTGACCCAGTACTAAGAAACCAATTGATGTCATTGTGTGGGGGGGCAACTGGTATTTTACTTTGTAGCTATGGAAATGAAGTACTAAATGCGATGCCATCATCGATGATTGTGTATATCAGTTGGACATTGATTTGGTTAAGTCCGAGGTGGGATACCCCGCAAACTCAAACTACTACTATATGAAAGAACCTTTAGTTTCGATTATCACGGTAAATTACGATACTCCAGAAGTAACGGCAGAAATGCTTGCTTCACTTTCTAAATTAACCTACCAAAATTGGGAGGTTATTGTGGTTGATAATGCTTCACCTAAGCATTCTTCAAAAGGGTTAATAGAAAGATTCCCTTTTATTAAGCATATTAGTTGCCCCAAAAACCTTGGTTTTGCGGGAGGGAATAATATAGGCTTACAGTTTGCCAAAGGAGAGTTTGCTTTTTTTATCAATAATGATACTGAAGTGACGCCTAATTTAGTGACAGAGTTAGTAGATTATTTGCAAACTCACCCAAAATGTGGCATGGCTTGCCCCAAAATAAAGTATTTTTATATGCCCGATACGATTCAGTATGCAGGAGCTATTGGACTTCACCCACTCACCAGTCGTAGTTATGATATTGGTTACCTACAAAAAGATAATGGGCAGTTTGATGATTGTAGGAAAACTGATCTGCCAAATGGAGCAGCAATGATGATTCCAATGGCATTACTGAATCAGGTGGGTCAGATGAGCGAAATGTATTTTTTGTATTACGAGGAATTAGATTGGGCGGCGAGATTCAAAAAAGCTGGATACGAGGTGCATTATGTAGGAAGCACTGAAATTTATCATAAAGAGTCGGTTTCAACAGGTAAGAATTCGCCATTTAAGACTTACTATATTTACAGAAATCGTTTTTTATATATTCGTCGAAATTATAGTGGCTTCAAATGGTTGATTGCCAGCACTTTCTTTGTAATGGTTTCGTCGGTTGTTCATATTATAAGGCATGGACTAAAGAAGGAATGGGAACATTCCAAGTCTATATGGAAAGCTCTGGTATGGAATTTCTCAGAACCGCCACATAAAGAACCCCAAAATCATTCATCTACATTTATCGGAAAAACAAAAATAGATTTGATGCCAACCCCATGATACAAAGCCTGAGTACCTCGATTCAATATTTTATTTTGGTTTATCTCACTATTCAAGTGGGTTATCTGTTATTTTTTTCATTAGCTGGAAAAATAGGCACAAAAACGCATTTTCTTAAAGCCAAATCTTTGAGAAAAATTCGCATTTTCATTCCTGGATATAAAGAAGACTCAGTAATAATTGAGACAGCCAAAAACGCTATACAGCAAGATTACCCAAAAGAGTTTTTTGAGGTCGTAATCATTGCAGATTCGTTTTCACAAAAAACTTTAGAAACACTCAAAACTTTGCCAATCAAGGTAGTAGAAGTAAGTTTTGAAAAAAGTACGAAAGGAAAAGCTCTTCAAAAAGCAATCGAAGCTACCATCCATGAACCAGTAGATATCTTATTGATTTTAGATGCTGATAATCATATTGCTGATGGTTTTTTGCATGCAGTCAATAATGCCTTCGACCAAGGCTATGAAGCAGTTCAAGGGCATCGAACAGCCAAAAATACACAAACGCCATTTGCTCTTTTAGATGCCTGTACAGAAGAAATTAACAACCACATTTTTCGCAGGGGACATGTGGCAGTAGGTTTACCTTCGGCCCTTATTGGTAGTGGAATGGCCTTTGATTGGAAATTGTTTGTATCGCTTTTAGAAGATATTGGCGATACCTCAGGCGAAGATAAAGAACTGGAGTTTAGACTGGTTCGACTCAAAAAGAAAGTTGCTTTTTTAGACGGAGAATATGTTTATGATGAAAAAGTAGCCAAAACCGATGTTTTTAGTCAACAACGAAGTAGGTGGCTGGCAACACAAGTAGAGTTTTTTGAGAAATATTTTATCGAAGGTTGGTTTCAACTTTTCAAAGGAAATGTTGCGTTTTTCAACAAAGTTTTTCAAACTTACTTATTTCCAAGAGTGATGTTGGTCGGTGCATTAGGTTTATGGTTAGTTTTTACTTTTTTCTTTTCGAGTCAATTTTTAAACTTTAGTATTGGACTATTTTTAGCTCTGACAATTGCATTAATGATGGGAATTCCATCAAAATGGTACAATAAACAATTGTTAAAAGCATTTTTACAAATACCGATAGCATTAGTTTCAATGCTAAAAGCCATGTTAAAAATAGGAAAAGCTCGGAAGCAATTCATTCATACACCACACGGTGATTCAACACAAAACAGCCATTAATTATGCCTTGGGATATCATTGCCATACCTGCTATTCTTAGTCTTATTTGGGGCTTCAAACAAGGTTTGAAAACTAAAAGCAAAAAAATATGTCGAGACGACCTGAAGCATTTATATTGATTGCCCAACAAGAGTGGGAATTAAATTTAGGAAGTAATGCACGAAATTTAGCAGTCGAGCTAAGTAAAACACAACCTGTTTTATATGTAAATCCTGCTATGGATATAAAGTCAATATTTAAGCAAATAAAAACGGAGCATGGCCGAAAAAGGCTTAAATTGGCTTTAGGTTTTGGTGAAAACACTGTTAAAGTGACGGATGCCTTGTGGGTGCATACACCACAAAGTATTTCGCATTCCATAAACTGGCTAAAGAATGTTACAATCTACAATTTCCTCAACGAAAGAAATGGGAAAGGTTTTTTTAATAGCCTTAAAAAGGCTGTTAAAAAATTAGGCTGGACTAAAGAAAACTGTACAGTTTTTAATGATAGTCAAATGTTTACTGGTTTATTTACTAAAAAATATTTCCAGCCATTATTAAGTTTTTATTATATCCGAGATAACTTAACAGAGCATCCATACTTTAAATTTCACGGAAGTAGGGTAGAGCCTCAAACGATTGCTTTAGCCGATGCTATTTTTGCCAATTCAGCCTATTTAGCCGATTGTGCCAGAAGTCATAATAAACTTAGCTTAGATATTGGGCAGGGTTGTGAAACAGATATGTATGAAGCTAATTATGTATATGAAGAACCAACAGATTTGGCCAATATTGCTCATCCACGTATTGGTTATGTTGGTTTTTTAACGGGTGAGAGGTTGGACATTAATTTGCTCGAACAAGTTGCCATCGCTAACCCAACTTGGCAAATTGTATTGATTGGACCAGAAGAAATTATGTTTCAGGAAAGTCGCCTACATACTATCAAAAACGTACACTTTTTAGGGTCAAAAAAGCCAAATCAATTGCCTTCATATATTCAGCATTTAGATGTCTGCATGAATCCACAACTTGTCAATGCTTTAACGATTGGCAATTATCCAAGAAAAATCGACGAATATCTGGCAATGGGAAAACCAACCGTTGCCACAGACACACCTGCTATGCAAATGTTTTTACCGCATGTTGAACTGGCAATTGGAGCAGATGAATATAAAAAGGCAATCGAAAAAGCATTATTGCCACAAATTCCAGAAAAAAGAAATGCTGCCATTAGTTGTGCCAAAGGCCATACTTGGGAGGCGTGCGTTGAACAAATATATGCTGTTCAAGGGCAATTATTGCAGACCAAATAGTGCATTGCAATGTGTGTTATGCACTCAGAATTTTTAAAGAAAAAACGTACTTTCCGATTATGATAAAACTCCAGAGTATTCTCCTAAAACTTAAAAATAAGCATTTTCTATCGCTCGTTGGCAATGCTTCGATGTCGGTTTTAGCAATGGTAACTGTTGGTATCTTACTGCGGTTTATGGCTAAAGACGATGTTGGCTATTGGTTCTTTTTTCAATCAGTTTTTGTTTTATTAGATACTTTTAGGACTGGTTTTTTGCAGGTTGCCATGATAAAGTTTTATACTGGTGCCGAAAAAGAGCGAGCAGATGCAGTCTTGGGGTCTGTGTGGTTTCTAAGTTTACTCATTACAGGTATCTTGATAATCATTAACCTTGGGGCGGTTTTCTTCTTACCATCTATTAATAATATCGGAATGGCTAGTGTTATCAAATGGTTTGGTATTACCTTCTTATTTACGCTACCTTCGGCCATCGGTTCTTGGATTCTCCAATCAGACCAGCGTTTCGACAAACTTTTACTGCTACGTATTATCAACCAAGGTACATTTATTTTGATGGTGCTTGGTATAATTATTTTTAAGAAATTAGACCTCGAATTAGTGCTGATTATTAATGCTATTAGCTCTGGATTGGTGAGTTTATACTGTATTTCACAAGGGTGGACTCGAATCCGAACTTTTAGCAAAAGAACCAAAGAAAGTATATTGGAATTATTTCATTTCGGAAAATATAGTGTTGGAACTACCATTAGTACGAATTTACTCCGAAGTTCAGATACATTTATCATCATGTTTGTCTTAGGAACGGCTGGGCCAGCGGCGGTTGCTATGTTTACGATTCCGATGCGTTTGATGGAAATTATCGAAATTCCATTGAGAGCATTTTTATCTACGGGCATGCCATCAATGTCGGAAGCGTTTAATAAAGGAAGAAAAGAAGAAGTAGTGGCCATTATGCAAAAATATGCAGGAACGCTTACACTGGCATTGTTTCCTGTATCAATATTAGCGGTTTTATTGGCCGATGTTGCTATCACGCTTTTGGGCGGAAAGCAATATTCTGGTACACATGCAGTATCGGTTTATCGGATTTTTATGTGCTTTGCAATGTTTTTTCCGATCGATAGATTTTTGGGTGTTACGCTTGACATTATTCATCAACCTAAAATCAATTTCTACAAAGTTTTAGTAATGTTAGCTACCAATATTACTTTCGATTTCGTCGGTATTTATCTTTTTGGCAATATCAATGGCGTAGCTTTAGCCACTTTATTTACATTTTTAGCGGGTGTGTTTTTTGGATATTTCTGGTTAAAAAAATACCTCGACTTTACACTTTGGGGCTTTTTTAGTGTAGGTTTGGATGAACTAAAAATGATGCTTCAACAATTCTTATCTAAAACTAAAGCCACTAACTTATGAAAATTGCTCATCTGATACTAACTCATGCAAATCCGCATCAATTAAGTAGATTGATTGAGCGTTTGACGCATCCCGATGCCGATTTTTATATCCACGTTGATTTGAAAACTGACATTCAACCTTTTCTTTTTTTGAAGTCGGAAAATGTTAGGTTTATTAAAAATAGAGTAAGTGTTTACTGGGGAGCTTATAGTATTGTACAAGCTACCGTCAATAGTTTTGAGGAGATTTTAGTAACTGATAAAAAATATGATTTTGTCAATTTATTGAGTGGTCAGGATTATCCTTTAAAAAGTACTGCGGATATTCACCATTTTTTTGAAAATAATCTCGGAAAAGCATTTATGCACACGCTTTCAGTGGCAAATGAATGGCAAGAAGCAATTCCAAGATTAACAAAATATCACTTGTGTAATTATCATTTTGCTGGAAAACACTTTATTGAAAAATGGCTGAATAAGCTTATGCCTCTAAGAAAAATGCCTAATGATTTAGTGCCAGTGGGGCGTTCTCAGTGGTTTAGCATTTCAGCTAAGCATGCTCAATACATTGTTGATTATTTACAGAAAAATAAGAATGTTAGAAGATTTTTTGAGCTTACTTGGGGAAGCGATGAAATCGTTTTTCAAACAATTCTTTTCAACTCAATTTACCAAAAAGACATGGTGAACGACAATCTCAGATACATTGATTGGTCGGAAGGTAAAGCAAGCCCAAAGACTTTCACGATTGATGACTTGCTTGTTTTACGAGATTCAGGGAAACTTTTTGCTCGTAAGTTTAATGAAAGTGTTGACTTGTTTATTTTAAATGAATTGGATAAATTATAATATTTATTAAATATATTCAATAACCTACTCCTGTTTGTATTATTATTTTAATAATTTCGTCTGATTATTAAATCTACTGCGTTATTCTTTTTGTTTTCATTAAATTTCTTTACTATTTTTAAAGAGTCGTTTTTTCATTATTTGAAAAAACGACTCTTTGTATGTAATATATGCATATTTCATATCAAACTTTAATTTATGAAAAAAGTCTTATTGGCAGCAGTAGTTGACTGGGATTCATTGGGAGAGGTCCCAGCTATCTTTAAGCGTGGAGGTTGTTTGCAGGTTGATGTACTTTGTGAAAAAAACTCTTGGCTTACAAGTAATAGCTTTTATGATAATTGGATCGAAATTGAAAAAGAGACAAGTGCTCTTGTAGAACAAGTCATTCAAATAGTTAAAGATGAAACAAAAAATTATGATAGAGTTTTTTTGTTAGATGATTTAATCATTAAAATTATAAACGAAAATATTGAATCTGAAGAATTAGTAAAAAGAATTTTACCATTAACTAAAATTGAAAACCGTGAAATGCTTTCTTCAAAAGCAGGTTTTTCTAATGTATGCGAAAGAAATGGAATTCTAAGCCCTAAATTTATGGTGTATTCTGAGCAACTTGATTTAGATACCATTGATAGGCGAATGAATTATCCACTACTACTAAAGATGGACTTGAGTTGGAGTGGTGCAGGAATCTACTTCTGTGATGACAAAAAGGCTTTGGTTGAAGGGTTTGAAAAGGTATCAGTTAAAGAAAAATTAGTAATACAAGAATATATTTCTGGTGAAGAAATTGGGGTAGAAGCGTTATTTCATCAAGGTCAATTAGTTGTTTACAACGCTGCAAAAATATTGGATTTCTTTGAAAATAGCTTCAGCTATACAACTCGAAGAGTATATTTTAGGAATCAAGAAATCGAAACTTTACTAAGAACCTTAGCTGAATCACTTGGCTTAAATGGATTTGCAAGTATTTCGTATATTTATGAACCTATTAAAAACAAGTATTTTTTAATTGAAGTAGATGTTAGACTCAATAATTGGATGTCACTGAGCCGATTTACGGGTCATGATTTTTCGGAAGGAATTAGGAAAATTATAAAAGCTGGTGATAAACCTATTGAAATAGAGCCTGAGAATCAGAAAGATTTGAAAAAAGAAGTAGAAATAGCTCTTTTCTACCGAGATTTAAGGCGATGCTGGAAGAAAAAAGATATTAGAGGTCTCCTGCGGTGGTTATTCAATTATAAAGGATATTGGAGATTTATTCCTTTATATGATAGGAAAATACTAAAAAAAATGTACACTGAGGTAAAAAGGGATTTTAAAAAGTTAGATGTAATTCATAACAAGTGAAGTTAATTACATTTGACTCAATTTACCAAAAAGACATGGTGAACGATAATCTCAGATACATTGATTGGTCGGAAGGAAAAGCAAGCCCAAAGACTTTCACGATTGATGACTTGCTTGTTTTACAATATTCAGGGAAACTTTTTGATCGTAAATTTAATGAAACTATTGATGCAGCTATTTTGGATGAATTAGATAAAGAATAGTTGTGCATTTTTAATAGTTTTTGGTTATTTTTATAAGATAATAAAGTTTTTCATTATCCCACAAAGAATAGCCATGTTTTTTCGTAATTTCTTTACAAATTTTAGTACACCTTCAATTTATTATTTTTACTTTGCAATTTCACTAATCGCTGTGTGTGATTTTGTTTTTTTCTTTAAATCTGAGCAATATGGATTGGGGATATTCGGTGTATTGGCCTGCACAGGATTATTTCTCTTACCAGTTTTTTTATTTACTAAAAACATACGCTTGTATCTTATTCTATTATCACCAATTTTTATTCTTATTCCATTCAATTTAGGTTCTATCATCCATTTTGGTGTTCCAATCAATGATGCCTCAATTCTTCTAATTCTCAATACAAATATTAATGAAGCAAAGGAATTAGTTGGAGGATATGTGTTTCGTATGTTGGGTGTTGTCGTATCTTATTTGGTTGGATTAATCTTTATTTTTAAAAGAATACCAAATGTAATCCCTCTCCGAATAGGCTATTTTACCTCGTTTATTTCATTGATTGTATTATTGTTATTGCCCATATTTGATACAGGAACAAAAAATTATTTAGCTAATTTGAGGTCAAGGTTTTACACGGTTTTTCCTACTTCGCTTTTGTATGCTGCTAAAATGACTTATCGTCAGTATCAATTAGTTAATTCTACCAAAGAAGAGCGAGTAAATTTTAAATTCAATGCTAAACAAATTGTAAATATTGAGGGAAAACAAGTTTATGTGTTAGTTATGGGAGAAAGTTCTCGATACGACCATTGGGGAATTAACGGGTATGAAAAAAATACTTCCCCGCTACTCTCAAAACGAGAAAATCTGATTTCTTTTAATAATGTAATGGCTGGTGGATTTATTACAGAATATGCTATACCGTTATTATTGACAGGAGTTGGTGCTGATAATTATGATAAACATTATCAACAAAAAAGTATCGTAAGTGTATTTAAAGAAGCAGGATTTTCTACTTATTGGCTTACAAACCAAGTAGATGAGGGGCATATTAAAATCCATTTGCAAGAGGCCGACAAACAGTATCTTAATATTTCTGATTTCAGGGCTACTAAGCATGTCCATAGAGATATGGAATTAGTGGAGACCTTTAAGAAGATATTGTCAGAGCCTGGCGATAAGAAATTCATTGTTTTACACACCATCGGAAGTCATTATGACTATAGCGTAAGGTATCCCGACAAGTTTGATGTACTGAAACCGAGTAATAAAACCATATTTTCTAAGTCAGCAGATAAAAATTTTAAGAACGTCTTGGTTAATAGTTATGACAATAGCATTATATACACTGATGCAGTGGTCGATAAGGTAATAAGTTTAGTATCAAGTCAGAATGCTCATTCTTTTGTAACATATTTGTCTGACCATGGCGAAAATCTATTTGATGATGGCAGAGGTTTATCTCAACACGCTTATCCTGTTCCATCAAAGTATATTACTCATATACCTTATTTTGTTTGGTATTCACCATTATTAGAGAAAGCCTTTCCCAATAAAATTACTAATTTGAAATCACACATTAACGCTAAGATTTCTACAGAGAATATCATTCATACAATTACAAGCATGAGTGGAATTCAATATTTGAAACAAGACTCCACAAAAAATGTAACAAGTATATACTTTAAAGATAATCAGCAAAGAATATTGGGTGCTAATCGAAAAGTATATAATGCTGCGGACTTAAAATAATATAAAATGGCACTTGCAATGCCATTTTAATTTTCTTTAAGTAGGTCAATTATATTGACAACTTCTTTCTTAAATGAAACAAACTCGTCAATTAATTCATGATTCACATTTTCAATTTTTGCACCTTTTTCGATTTGCTCTAAATATTCAACTTCATTGGCCAATCGAAACATTGACAGTGAGGATTTCATATCGTGTGCAATTCTTTTGATGTCTGGATACGTTTTTTCTTCAATTGCCTTTTCGAGTAAACTTAAATCGGTTGGCACTTTATTGATAAATATTTGAACCATTTCTTTTTTGAAGTCATTATTATCTGCCCCACCTGCTGAATCTAAATAAGAAAAATCAATACTTTTTTTATCGGTTATTTCTGATGGTAATTCCTGATAATCAATAGAAACTTCAATTTGTTTTTTATTGATGTTTTCAATTACTGAATGTATTTTATTTAATAAATCTTGCTGTTTGAATGGTTTTGCAACGTAGGCATTCATTCCAATATCAAAGCACTTTTGCTGCTCACCAATTAATGAATGGGCAGTCATGGCGATGATCGGGATGTCCATTTTTAAGTCTTGTCGAATATAAATAGTGGTTTGATACCCGTCTTTTACAGGCATTTGAAGATCCATTAAAATTAGGTCATATTTGTTTTTCAACAATAAATTTATACCTTCTTCACCATTGACCGCAATATCTAAATCGAAACCAAATTTATGAATGACATTTCTGGCTAAGCGTTGATTTAATTCATTGTCTTCGCAAAGTAAAATAGATAACTTGCCAAACGGTTTTTGATTAGTACTACTTTCTATAATAGTATCTATGACTGAAGATTCAACCTTTTGGAATGTTAAAGAAAAATAAAACTCTGAACCTCGACCCAATTTACTTTTGACCTGAATTTGACCATTTTGTAGTTCAACCAATTGTTTTACAATGTTTAACCCCAAGCCTGTACCTCCAAATTTTCGAGTTGTACTGATTTCGGCCTGAGTGAATCTTTCAAAAACTGTCACAAGTTTATCTTCTGCAATTCCAATGCCTGTATCTTTTACCGAAAACTTAATGGTAACGCTATCTTGTGTTTCTGCAACTTTCTTTACCGAAATTGTTACTTCACCTTCTTCTGTAAACTTTACAGCATTCCCTGCCAGGTTCATCATTATCTGATTGATACGCCCTTTGTCTCCTACAACAAATTCAGGCATTTCAGCATCTAATAATAGACTAAAATCAAGGTTGTTTTTTGCAGCTTTTACTTTCAGTAAATCATAAATGTGTTTTAAAGTACTTCTTATATTGAACGGATAAGATTCTATTACTAATTGACCCGATTCTATTTTTGATAAATCTAAAATATCATTAATGATAAGTAATAGGTTATCGCCCGCAATCTGAATATTATTGACAAATTCCTGTTGTGTTGCGTCAAGATTGCTTTGAGTGATAAGTTCAGTAAAACCAATGATGGCATTTAATGGAGTACGAATTTCGTGACTCATATTAGCCAAAAAGCTATCTTTGGCATAAACGGCTTGTTCAGCAAGGTTTTTGGCATTGATTAAGTCTAACTCGGCTTGCTTTTTGATGGTATAGTCTTCTGCTACACCCAAATAACCCAATACTTTATTTTCTGTATTTTTTATGCAGGTAACACTCAACCAAACAGGAATCCGTTTGCCTGATTTAGATACGTAAGTCCATTCGTTCGCATCTGCATTATTATCACCTCTCGTTTTTATCACAAAAACATCAAAGCCAGGTTTTACTTCTTCGCCCAATTCTAAGGTCAAATCTTCAGCTCGTTTTAATATTTCGGCTGGTTCATGGAAAACCGCAGGAGTCATTTTATTGATGACTTCGTCGGCGGTGTATTCTATTAAATCCAGTCCTGCTTTATTAATTCTTTTGATTATTCCATTGGCATCAGTAAAAATTACAGCATAGCCAACCCCATTGAAAATGGCATTTTGAGATGCCATTAGATTGGCAATATTGAGGTCTTTTCGTTTTTTCTCTGTTATATCCGACTCAATTGCTATGTAATTGATCAGTTCGTGATTATCATTAAAAACTGGACTTATACTAATTTCGAGCCAATATCTTTTACCTGCTTTATTTCTGTTCTTTATTTCACCCTTAAATGATGTTTGATTATTTAAGGCTTCTCTAATTTGTAAAACAGTATTTTGATCGGTTTCGTCGTACTGAAGTAGTCCTCCTGGTTTTTTGCCAATAACTTCCTCTAAAGTATAGCCCGTCAAGGTAACGAATGGCTCATTTACCCACTCGATTCTTTTATCTTTATCGGTGATAATGATGATATTATCTGTGCCTTTGGCGACGAGCGATAGACGTTTATTTTCTTCGTTTATTTTCTTACTTAATGTAATATCTCGGGCAATGGCATATAATAAATTGGTTTCTCGGTCAGGCGAAGCATTCCAGCTTAATAATTTATAACCTCCATTTTTGCGTTTAAAGCGAACTTCAAAGTTGATTGTATTAATGCCTTGTGCTAATTTGGAAATTTCGTTTTGAGTTGCATTAACGTCATCATCATGGACAAAGTGAAGAAATGGCATTGAGGTTAATTCTTCTTCTGAATAGCCCAATTCTCTAATGAATGTTGGACTTATAGTCTCGAAATAGCCAGCAGTGTTGGCAACGCACAGATAATCTTGCGATAAATTAAAAAACTGATGTAGTTTGTTTTCAGAAATTTTTTGTTTGGAAATATTTCGGTTGATTGCGACATATCTGAGTGGCTTACCATTTTCATCCAAAAATGGCACAATGGTAGTCTCAGCCCAATAAGATGTTCCATCTTTTGCTCTATTTTTAACTTCTTTTTTCCAGACGAGTCCAGCAGTAACTGTCTGCCATAGATCAGCAAAAAAATCTTTTGAATGATAACCCGAATTTAAAATTCTGTTATTCTGACCGATTAATTCTTCTCTTGAATATTTTGAAATACTGCATGTTGCATCATTCACAAAATTTATAATACCATTTGGGTCAGTAATAACAACACTTGAAGTCAAGTCTAAGGCAGATTTATAACTATTTAGCTCCAGTGTTATGATTTCTAAGGCCTTTTGTGATAATTTTTCAACTTCGTTCTTTAATTCAAGATTTACTTTTCTCAGTTCTAATTGAGCTATTACATTTTTTGCGAGGGTTGTGAGAGCTTTTTTCTGGTTATTATCTAATTTTTTAGGTTTATCATCAATAACACATAGAGAGCCAAGGTTAAAACCATCAGGTGTGGTGATTGGGGCTCCAGCATAAAATCGAATATTAGGATTGCCAGTGACGAGTGGGTTATCTCTAAATTTTTCGTCTTCAAGAGCATTTTGAACTTCAAATATTTCATCGCCCATGATGGCATACTGACAAAATGAAATTTCTCTTGCTGTTTCAGGTATGTCAAGCCCTATTCGAGATTTAAACCATTGTCTTTTATCGTCGAGTAGTGTAATTAATGCAATTGGAGTTTGACAAATAAAAGAGGCTAACTGGGTGATATTATCAAAATCTTCCTCAGACAAGGTGTCTAAGACATTATAATTTAACAATGCTTCGAGTCTTTCTTTTTCATTTGAAGGTATTGGTTTGTCTTCTTTTTTCATCTTGGAAAGCATGATAATAAAACTAAAATTGAAACAGCTTTTTTGACCATAAAAACTTATATAAAGCTGATTTTTAGATTGAAATCCAAGCTTTACTTTCAAAGTCATACTGTTTTATGACTCTCGCAGGGTTTCCCACTGCTACACTGAAAGGCGGAATACTTTTAGTAACAACTGCCCCTCCAGCTACTACACTGTGTTTCCCGACAGTGACTCCGGCCGTAATTACTGCATTTGCTCCAATCCAGCAATCATCTTCGATAGTGATGTTTGCAACTGTTTCTCCTTGCAAATAAATCGGAACTTCTATATTGGTATAATTATGATTCAGCCCACTCATGACTATGTTTTGAGCCAAAATTACGTTGTTGCCAATGGTAACAGGCCCAATTATTACATTACCGATACCAATTCTTGAGTTATTGCCAATATTTACTGGCCCAACCCCATTATTTATTGTTGCAAAATCCTCAACCGTACTATAATCACCTATATTGAAAGGTTGAAAGGGTAAAACATCCATACGAGTCCTTCGGCAAATACTTGTTCCTTTGCCTTTTTTATGAAAAAATGGATTTATAAACCATTTCACCCATACCCTCGGACGAGCTTGATGCTTTGGAATTAAGCACCAATGCACAAACTGTTTCAGTTTTGGATTTGATTTGATGGTTGAAATAATTGACATATTATTGCTTGAAAAGGTATTTTTTAATTCGTAATGTCAAAGCACTTTTTAATCCCCCATCCAACTGGATTCGACGGTCGCTTGTCCATACTCTGCCATCACTGGCCATGATAGCCTTGTTTTTACCACCTGCTTGTTGTAGTCTTAGTGCCATCATCCCATCTTCGGTGGCATTTTGTTCAGCAACACCTGCCGCTCCCCTAAAAGTTCTTTGAGTTTCGATTTCATAACCATTAACTTCAATTCCTTTTTGGCGTAGAAAGCCACAGTTAAAACCCAGCGTGTTTAAAAATGGTTGTGTTTTTTCTTTTCTCTTGATAATAAAACTACTCAAAAACTCATAGAAAGCATATTGCCAACGAGGTGTGCTATCGCTTGGTAAAAATGAATAACTCCCATGTACACAGTAAACCTGCTCGTCATTGAGCATTCCATCGGTCATTGCGGTTATCCAGCCAGCAGGATAAAGTGTATCACTATCGCCTGTCAGAATATATTTTCCTTTGGCATTATGTAAGCCACAAGTACGGGCATGACCAACACCCTGCTTTGTTTCAAGTATTGTGCTGACTCCGAGAGACTTTAATAGTGAACTTGTGCCATCAGTTGAATTGTTATCAATCACAAGTAATTCTACTGGATATTTTGTATTAGTATTTGCCAATGAATGTAAAGTGTGCAAAATGCCTAATTCTTCATTCCAAGCTGGAATAACCACACTTACTAAAGGATTTTCGGATGAAAATTTTGTGAGTTTTTGCTTCAAATCTTCAATTTCGGAGGCCGAATATTGCTTTATATTAAGTGGCTTTTGAAGTATATTTTGTACCCAATCAGGTATGAAAAAATTAATCATTGGTCATTCATTTAGAATTGCATATAGTCGTATTACACATTAAGCTGCTCTCTTAGCTTTTTCCCAAATACCAGATGTCAGTCCATTTCGGTATCTGAAATAGCCTTTTATCGCACAATAATTCATAAATGAGAAATAAAATGGCACAAATAATGCTTTTATTCTTATCTTCTTATTTTCAAGATAATAACCAATAATTGCCATCAGATAAAACGCAATTTGAGCCAACATTATGAATTGATAAGTCGGTTGTTTGATTAGGTTTGTATCTTCAAAATACAAAATGAAATTAAGTAAGAATATCAAAGGTAAGCAAAAAGGGGCAACAGCCCATCGCATAGCTCTGTGCGAAACATATTGAAATGAAAGCAATCCAAATCGGAAGATATTCCATAAGTAGTCTAAACGAGCAATTGACTGAAAACCACCTGCTGCAATTCTGATTTTACGCTTCATCTCTTCTTGAATCGAAAATGATGGTCGTTCGCTTGCGTACGCATTGGGTTCGTAAATAACGCGATAACCACTGGCCGCTATGCGAAGCGAAACGATGAAATCATCAAGCAAAGTATCTTTTTCGACTTCTCCGAATAAATGTGTTCGGACTGCAAAAAGCTCGCCCGCAGCACCCACAACCGAATATAGTTCGGTGTCTAATTTTTTTAGAAATGATTCATATTTCCAATATAGACCTTCGCCAGCACCCGCTGCTGCTTCACTGCCTTCGGTTTCGATTCGTTTTTCGCCTGCAACTGCTCCAACAACTGGGTCTTGGAAATGTCTTACAATATTTCTTATAACTTGATTGTTAAGGTTGGTATTTGCATCCGTAAAAATTACAATAGGGGTGTTGATTGTTTTGATGGCAATGTTCATTGCTTCAATTTTTCCTCGACGAGTATCTCCACCAATCATGCGTAGGTTAGAGTAATTAACTTTTAGAGAATCGATATATTCTGAAGTGCCATCGTTTGAACCTTCTGTAACAAACAAAACTTCCATTAAATCGGCTGGATAATCTAAGCTAAAAGTATTTTTTACTTTAGCTTCAATGCAACTCATTTCGTTGTATGCAGGAACTACTAATGTAACTTTAGGAAGAAAAGTTGAGTCATTGTATTTTTTAAATTCTTTTCCAAGAATCTTTCTGGTTTTTACCAAAATCCAAGCAATAATACCATAACCTACATATGTATATGCAACTAAACCGATGCAAAACCAAAATAATATTTCGAGAAAAAGAGCCATGTTTTTATTGATAATTGATAATGTTGAATTATCAATGTAGTTTTTAGTTGGTTATTTACACGTTTTCTGATTGTAATAAGGCTGGGAAAGTCATGAAGAAAATTTTCATATCAAATTTGAAAGAAAAGTTTCTTGCATATTCAATGTCAAGTTCGATGCGTTCTTCTTCCGTCATTTCCTTTTTACCTTTTCCTCGTTTGGTTACCTGCCAAAGCCCAGTAAGACCGCCTGGTCCAGCAAATCTCTCGATATATTTATCGGTTGTTAGTTTTTCAGCTTCATACAATGGCAAAGGTCGATTCCCAATGAGTGACATATCACCCATAAATATATTGAATAATTGTGGTAACTCGTCGATGCTACTATTGCGTAAAAAACCACCCAATTTTGTAATACGAGGGTCATTTTGGAATTTCATGAAGGCGACCTTTTCTTTTTTCTGAGCTAAATAAGATTTTTCACAGACAACCTCGCCGTCTAAGTACATTTTTTGCTGACATATTCCAAATGAAGCACACGCATCACAAAGACCATCGATTTGTTTTTGGGTAGTTTCCTTGGTGTACATATTGAGCGAACCCATGTTCTTTATCATGGTGTCAGCATCGGTTCTCATCGTTCTGAACTTGTAAATTTCAAAGATTTTATAGCCCGCACCCACCCGTCGAGATTTATAAACAATCGGCCCTTTTGAGTCGAGTTTTATTAAAATAGCGACAATAATTAATAGGGGAGATAGAAGTAACAAAGCTAAGCCAGTCGAAGTAACATCAATGAAACGTTTCCAAAAAGGAATTTTTACCTCTAAAAAGTTGGCTTTTGTTTGTTGAACAGATTGATAATGACGGCGTTTGATAAAATATTCCAAGCGAGTTATCAAATCGCCACTACTAAAATCTTTTGAAAATAAATCGTCACCTTTCTTTTCCAAAACCTCTTTAGTTAGTCCTGGAGTAATTTGGTCGCTGGTAATGATAACAGGAAGTGTACAAGTCCAACTTGAATGTCTAACTGTTTCCAAAAACTTTAACCCACCCATATTTCTGCTGATAATTACAGCATCGGGCGGATAGGTGTTTTTGATAAACTCTAAACATTCTTCAGCACTTTCAATGACTTTAATGCTGAGTCTCGTGCCGAATTTCTTCAAGAAACTCACTACGGCTAAGTCGTCATTTTCAACTAAAATAACTTTAATCGGGAAAGATTCTACCTCGTTTTGGTCGATGTTATTCATAATGGTTATATAAATTATTGAGGCTTAACTCTTCTTAAAATTGCTTTAATTTTGGCATGAACCTCCATTGGATTGAAGGGTTTCAACATAAAATCATCAGCACCTAAGTTTAAACATTCGATTCTTTCTTTACTTTCATCAGTTCCCGAAAGAATGATAATTGGTAAATTGCTGTAAAGATTACTTGCCCGAATAACCCTAATTAATTCTTTTCCATTAAGATTTGGCATATTAAGGTCGGCAATAATAAAATCGGTGTCGTTTCCCGACTCCAACCAGCCCATGCCTTCCATTCCATCATTTTTTACTGTTACCTCAAACTCTTTGTTAAGGAAATGCTCAAGTACTTTTCGAGTACTCGGCTCATCATCGATTATTAGAAGCTTTATTTTATTAGTCATTATTTCGTTGGTAAGTGTTTGGTTTTTGGGTAATTATCATCTAAATGTAGTAAATTTTAATTATTATTTAGGTTAATTTATGGAACTACTTTTTACTGATATTTTGCAAATATTTGCAGCAAAAATATTGCCAAACGGCTATTTTTCTGCGTTTTTAATTTAAACTGAATCTTAAAGGCGATAATTGATTAAAATATGGCACAAAATACACTAAATGTGCATTTATTGACATAATATTCATTAAATTGGCTTATAAATTGCTTATAAATCACAAAGATTGTTATTGGCAAATATGACTTTCTTCATGGATTAAAAAAAATAACTTAACATTTTTTACTAATCAGTTAATCGTATAAATATTATTTTTAAATTGCAAACCTAATAAACCAGACTTTATGAAAATTCAGCAAAGGGCTTTTGAAAATGGTCATTGGAGTGTTATTTCTGAAACTGAAAACTTCAATCCGTTAAATGTCCAACTTGTATTAGCTTTTGGTGAGCGAAAATGTTTAGAGGCAACTCAGCCTTACCAATTTATAAAAGATTTATATCCTTCTGCCGAAATTGTAATTAACTCTACTTCGGGTGAAATTTACAATGATTCAGTATATAGCGGAACGATCATTGCAACTGCCATTGAATTTGATAAGACCACTGTTCGCACAGTCAAGGTTGAAATTGAAAACTATTTGCAAAGTGCAATATCCGGTGAAAAAATTGCTGATGCTCTCATGAGCGATGATTTGGCTACAATCTTAGTTATTTCAGATGGTGGACAAGTGAATGGCAGTGCTTTGATTGCAGCATTGAATGAAAAAACAGAAAATAAAATACCAATTTCTGGCGGTTTGGCAGGTGATGAAGCTCGATTTGAAAAAACATTGGTCGGACTCAATGAAAACCCTAAGCAAGGTGTAATTGTAGGTATAGGTTTGTATGCAAAAGACCTAAAAGTAGGTCATGGAACTCTTGGAGGTTGGGACGGTTTTGGTCCAGAAAGAGAAGTAACAGCATCAGAATATAATGTTTTGTATCAAATTGGTGATAAGGCAGCTCTTGATATTTATAAAGAGTATTTAGGAAAATATGCTGACGAGCTCCCTGGTGCAGCATTACTGTTTCCATTGTCAATGCGTATAACCGAAGATGATGAACCAGTTGTCAGAACGATTCTTTCAATTGATGAAGTGAATAAAAGTATGACTTTTGCGGGAGATATGCCTAAAGGAGCTTTAGTAAGATTCATGAAGGCTAATCTCGACCGATTAATTGATGCTTCTGGAACAGCGGCACAAAGTTCGTTAGAACCATTCGGAGGTTCTCCTGAATTAGCCCTTTTGGTAAGTTGTGTAGGAAGGAAGTTGGTTTTAGGGCAACGCACAGAAGAAGAAGTAGAAGCTGCTCGTGAGATTTTTGGCGATAATACAATTATGACTGGCTTTTATTCGTATGGCGAAATTTCATCTCAAAATGGCAATGTTCGCTGTGAATTACACAATCAAACCATGACTATTACTACTCTTTCTGAAAAATAACTGTTGTATGACCAATACCAATTTTCATCGTTTACTAACTAAACAAATATCAAAGCACCTTACCGAAGATTGTTTGAAACACGAAGGTTTTCAAAACTTTGTAAAAGCTGTTAATGAGTCGTATATTAACTTTGAGAGAGATAAAGAATTATTTGAACATTCTTCTCAACTCAATGAAAAAGAATATGCAGAAATAAATATTAAACTCAAAAAAGAAATAAAGCAAAGACGTCTATCAGTTGAAAAATTAGTTGAGGCTATTCATTCACTGGAAGTTAAAGAAGGATTTGAGTCTAAAACTTTAGATTCAAATAACTTACTTAGTTTAGTCGATTTCTTGCAGGTTCAGATTGAGAATCGTAAAATAATGGAGGCCGAATTACGTAAATCCAAAGAAGCCGCCGAACACGCCACTCAAGCTAAATCGGAGTTTTTATCGATGATGAGTCACGAAATTCGCACGCCTTTGAATGCAATTGTAGGCTTGACTTATCTGATGCAACAGGAAGAAATGAGCGAAACAATGTCTGAGAATCTTAGAATTTTGCAGTTTTCTACCGATAATCTTCATGTTTTGATTAATGATATTTTAGATTTTAGTAAAATTGAGGCTGGAAAAGTTGAATTAGAAAGAATCTCCTTCGATTTTAAACAACTTATTTCAAATATCAAGAAAGCAAATCAAGTTAAAGCCGAAGAAAAAGGCAATAAAATTAGGTTGATGATTGATGATGATGTGCCTGATATTCTCATCGGAGATTCGTTACGTTTAGGTCAAATTATCTCAAACTTAGTATCAAATGCCGTTAAATTTACAAGAAATGGCAGTATTACTGTCGAACTTTCATGCATTAGTAAAATAGATAATTTTGTTACGATGGAAGTTTCGGTTGCAGATACTGGAATCGGTATTGCTTTAGAAAAACAAGCAATGATTTTTGAAAAATTTACTCAAGAAAACTCAGCAACTACTCGACAATTTGGAGGAACTGGTTTAGGATTAGTAATTACTAAAAAACTTTTAGAGCTTCATGGTAGTGAAATTCAGCTTGAAAGTGAAGCTGGCAAAGGAGCTAAGTTTTTCTTTAGAATTTCGCTCGAAATTGGTTCAGAATTAAAAAATAAATCTTCAGAAGGGGCAAATGATTTACTCAATGAAGATACCCTCAAAGGTGTAAGAATACTATTGGTAGAAGATTATCCAATCAATATAAAGGTAGCAACTAAGTTTTTGGAAAGATGGCAAATCGAGGTAGAAATAGCCGAAAATGGCTTAATAGCCACCGAAAAATATGAAAAGAAAAGATATGATTTAATTTTGATGGACATTCAGATGCCTGTGATGGATGGATACACTGCAGCTGAGAAAATCAGAGCGATGGATGCCGAAATTCCAATTATCGCCCTTACTGCTTCTGCAACATTTACCAATCAAGATCGAGCTTTTTTAGTTGGTATGAACGATTATGTTACAAAACCTTTTAATCCTAAAGAGTTATATCAGAAAATAGCAAAATATAGCTTTAGGGCATAGGCAATAATCACCGCCTATTTTCTGTACTGTAAGATTTCTGACGGAGGTTCTTTCTAAGAAAGAACCTCCGTTTATTTTGTTAAAGCTTCTAATTCCTCTTTTAATACAGGTAAAATTTGCTCAAGATTTACCCTAAATTCGCTCCATATACTTTTTAGGGTATCTATGTTTTTACTGGTATTAGATATTTTTTCAATATAATTCATTTGTTCTTCAAGTTTGCTTAGTCCAACCATACCCAAAGCAGGTTTGAGCTTGTGTGCATGAACTCCCAAACCATGCCAGTCTTGTAGCTCAATTAGCTGTTCAAATTGCTGAAAGTCAGGTAGTACATCATTTATAAAAGCCTGAAACATATCAGCAGCATATTCTTTGTCAGTACCATAAAGATTAGTGAGTCTTTCTTTGTCAAGCAAAGCATTGAAAGTGTGTTCAGTAGGTCTTATTGATGCTTTTGAAACCTTTAGATAAGACTGAATCGTATTCAATAAAACATTTGGAGCAAATGGTTTCGTAATGAAATCATTCATACCAACCGAAAGTGCTTTACTCTTTTGGTCGAGCATTGCCGAGGCAGTTAATGCAATAATAGGAGTTTTCTGATTATGGTTTACTGTATTTCTAATCGTTATTGTTGCTTCGTAGCCATCCGTGTTTGGCATCTGAATATCCATCAGAATGATGTCAAAGGCCTGCTTTTGGGCTTGTTCGATGGCTTTTTTGCCGTCTGAGGCAATAGTAAAATCAATTTTCCATTTACTGAGTAGGCTACTGATGTATTTTTGATTCATCATATTATCTTCAGCAACCAGTATCTTACAACCTTCAACATTGTTTGGAGCAAGTTGAATCTCGTGGGAATTTACAACAACTTCGGTATCAGATTTCTGAAAAGGTAGCACAAATGTAAATGTTGTACCTTCACCTTCCTCACTTTTTACTGATATTGTACCACCTTGCAATTCAATTAATTGCTTTGTAATGGCCAAGCCTAAACCAGTACCTTTATGCTTGTGCCCTTGTGCATTTACTTGCTTGAACTTTTGAAAAATCAACTCTAATTTTTCTTCTGGAATACCACTTCCAGTGTCGGCAATTTTAAATTCAATCCAAGTTATTTCGTCTTCTTGCTTTTTTATTTTTGCTGTTATATCAATTGACCCTTCTTCTGTGAATTTTTCTGAATTTCCGATAAGATTTAATAAAATCTGATTCATTATTAAGTCATCTCCAATGTAATTGCCCGAAATTCGAGCATCAATCATTAGATTTAACTCAATAGGGCGACCTTCGAGTTTAATTTGAAATACACGTTGATTGGTTCGGAGCAAACCTACCAAATCAAAAGGTTGTTTTTGTACTTCAATGCGACCAGCTTCTATTTTTGCCATATCGAGTAAGTCAGAAATGAGGCCGAGTAGAAAATCAGCCGAGGTTTTAAGAATGTCTAAATATTCGTACTGTTGTTTATTTGGGCGAGTATCAAATAACAAATGAGTCATACCAATAATGGCATTGAGGGGTGTACGAATCTCATGACTCATATTTGCTAAAAATTGTTTTTCAGCTTGTCGGGCATCTTCTGCAATTTGTTTGGCATGTTCAAGCTCTTGTTCGAGCTGTTTTCGCTCAGTAATATCATAATGGATACCCAACGAACCAACAACTTGTCCATCTTCATCCATAATTGGAGCACCACTTACAATTGCCCAGAGGCGACTTCCATCTTTTTTGATTAATTGTAATTCATACGAAGAAGCATAGCCTTTGCTTCGTTTTTGTTGTTGAGCATCAATAACGTCATTGAACTCTTTGGGTAAAAAGAATTCAGCGGCGTTTTGGTTCACTAATTCTTCTTCAGCATATCCAATCATTTTACAAAAGCGGTCATAAGCACGAATAATTTTTTGGTCATTATCTACTTCAAGCAAGCCCAATTCCATGTTATTCATAATTCCACGGTATTTTTCTTCACTTTTACGGATAAGTTCTTGTGAGTGATGTTGCTCTGTGATATCTGCATATTCCCATAGATGTCCCCTGTAATGGCCTTCTAAAAAAATTGGTATATAGTCACGTTGCAAAATTCGACCATCAGCCATTGTGATGTTTTCTTCAACGGTTATTTGTTTACGTTTTAAGATTTCATCTATTCGTTGAACAAACTGTTCTGGATCACTAAATAGATTTTTAGATTGCTCAGCTGATTGTGAGCAGTCCATTCCTACCAAAGCTTCCGGTTCAGCAGGGATACCGAAAATTTCACAAAACAATTGATTAACAAGAATGATTCTACGGTTTTCATCTTCTACTAACACTCCTTTTTGTAGATTTGTTATCAGCGTAGAGAGGCGTGTTTGGGTGGTTCGGAGCGAGTCTTCGGCATTTTTTCGGTCAGTTACGTCTCGAGCAACCGCAACCATTTCTGTTATTTGGTTGTCAACTTCAATTAATCTGACGGTTTGTCCAATCCAGACGGTTGTTCCGTTTTTTGCTTTTACAGGAAACTCATTGTATGTGCTTTCTTGTTTTTGTTGCAACATTCCTCTGTAAAACATCACTAAATTTTCGCGATACTCGGGTAATACGAGTTCTGTAAAATGCAAACCAATGATTTCGCTTTCTGAGAAACCCAAACGTTGTTTAACAACAGGATTAACGAATGTGAAAAAGCCTTCTGGTGATATTTTATAGATTATATCTTGTACTGACTCGATGAGGTCTTGATAACGTTTTTCGGTTTGTTGTAACTCCGCAACCCCCTTTTTAATCTGAATTTCAAGGTTTTCGTTTAAGTCACGTAGTTGCCTATTAGCTTCGTAGAGTTCCAAAGCTTTTGCTTCCAGAATCTCTTCTGCTTGTTTACGAGCCTTTTGCTCTCGTTCAATTCGACGTCTTAGTATTTCGTTTTCTTCCATTTTACTGTTTCACAATCACAAATTTCACTAAACTTCCATCATGGTTGATTACCTCTTGTGAAATACTGGCATTTTCTCCGAAATGCTCTAAGCAGGCTTCGATGAGACCGAAAGCTAAGTCAGACATCTTACGGGTAGAATGATAATCCATTACAAGGGTATTCGGTTGGGGATGCTCTATTTCAAAATGAGGTAATTCTGCATCTGGATAAAGCTTTCTAACTTCAACATGAATATAATTATGAATTGACTTTAAGAATGTGAAGGCATCAGGTGCGTTTTCAATAAAATGTGAGTAGCTTTTGCTAAAAATTTTGAATAAATACCCTCCAAAAACTTTTAATAAATCTGGAATCGGAATGGAGGTTTCTTGACTAAGGCTGACTACTAAACTTACCATTTCTGTGTGACTGTAGGTGCCGACTGCGGTATAAACGCCTCCTGATGGTAATTTTGTGTTGGTAAGTAGTTTGTCAACCATTGTATAGTCAAACTTTTGTTCGACCATCTCAAAAAACTCAGTAAAAATTATACCTTTCATAGATTATTTATAGGAAATTGTAAGTAAAATTGTCAAGTTACATGAATTTTAGCTCAAAAAGAGTAGTTCATTTAGCTCAATTTGTATGCTTATAATTCAGAAAGAATTGATGACAATATTTTTGTTATCACAAGAACCGAGCCATTTATATTAAAAATATAGTAATTTTTATAAAGTGCTATATTTTTCTGTGTTTAAGCAATGAAAATTGCCCTTTTACATCAAATTTGTATTTTTTTTGATAATATTTTTCTTGACATCTTACACTTTTTGTTACTTATATTTATTAGCTATTCTCCTGACTTTTTACTCTAAAAGTGCATTGATTTTATACTTTTAATCCAGTTTTTAATAGTAACTGCCACAGACTCTATAATGTTTATAAAGGAATCGTGCAATTTATGCCTAAGATAGTACAAATTAAATCGCTGTACAATCAAATTAGTAAAGAATAGGATTTTGATGGATTTTTGTAAAAGCTTATTGTTTTACATTTCGGGGAATGACTCCCAAGATGAATACTTTGCATAAAGCAAAAAAAGATATGTATCCTTTTAATAAAATAAGTTATTTTTTCCTTTTTTATGACCCAAATTGGAATATTTTTTGCTTGTAAAACAGAGTATCTTAATCATCACATATTAATTAAAAATAGTATTATGAGTATTTATCCATTCACAATTGTTTTTAAACAAAAGAGTTCTCGTCGATTGCTATTTGGTTTAGGACTTTTCACATGTCTTACTGGCTGTTTTAAAGTAGATGCTCCTAAGGAAATAGAAGTAGCTGCACCAAAATTATTTCCATCAGGGGTTTCAATTCCATCAGATTTTAAATGGTCTTCAGTTAAAAAAATGGATGTTAAGGTATCTGTTGATGATAAATTCGGTGGTCAGTATTTTTATCGTGTCGAATTGTATGATAGAGACCCAATGCTTGGTGCAAAAGCCAATCTTTTAGGTGCTGGAATGGCAAAAAAAGGGCAGGATTTTGTTGGTAAAATTGTAATACCAACTTTTTTGCAATACATCTATGTTAAGAAGATTTCTCCTGCCAAGATTCCTTCAACTTCAATGGTTGCTGTATCAAACTTGACCTCATTAGTTGTCTCACAGAATGGTACTACAAATGAACTACGAGATGGTAGTGCGGGCGGAGCTTCTTCATCTGATTTTTCACAATTCAGCAAATTTTCACCTTCTTATGATGCAAAGGTTTATAATGTAGTTGTACCTACTGATGCTATTCCTGTTAGTGGTAGTGAAATAGTTACGGTGGAATCTAACAAATCTTATGTCATCAAATCAGGAACTACATTTACTGGACAAATCAATGCAAATAATGGCACAAGTAATGCGAAAATTTATATTGATGGAAATTGGACAAATAAAAGCTACACCTTGAATATGGGTAGTAACAATGCCATTTTTATTACTACCGCAGGGTCAATCAATCTAACTGGTGTAACTCAAAACACCAAAGGCTCTTTCACGAACTATGGAACAGCAGTGTTTTCAGTTTTTGAGACAACAAACGAAGCTTTATACACAAATTATGGTACATTAACTGCTGATAAAGCTACCTTTTCAAATGGTAGTTTTACAAACTTAGGTACTACTAAATTTGAAACTTTGACCAGTACTACCGCCTCTACAAAGATTCGTAATGAAGGAAGCTTGACTGTAACTACGGCCTCTCTTACAAATGCGACTTTGGAAGTTGTATGTCTTACAAAATTAGGTAAACTATCTACCACCAATGCAATTGTGAATATCTTTGACAAAACTCTATTAAGTATTGATGATTTAGATGCTGGTGGAACTCGATTTAATTTGGCCGCATCTGCTATATTGCAGGTTTTAGGTACAGCCAAATTTAATAGTAATAGAAATTATTTAAGCGGACCTGAAACTGGCAGGGCATTAGCTAAATTAAAAAAAGTAGATGTCTTAAACCAGTTCCAAGCAATTACCTATTCGGGGAATTTGGAAATAGCCTGTTCTGATCATACTGCTAACAGTGAATGGAATACTTTCTATATTGTAAATTCTCCAGCAACTATAGTACCTTATGAGAAATCAACCGTGGAAATTGCTGGTACAACCTGTAATGCTGGAGGAAATAATGACCAAAGTGGTGGTACAATTCCAAGTGACCAGACTGTGACAGAGATTAATCTTGGAACATTTTCATATGCTTTTGAAGATAATTGGCCAGAGCTTGGTGATTATGATATGAATGATATTGTTGTGGATATGAATTTAATCAAGATACAAAACTCAACAAATAAAATAACAAAGATAATATTGAAAGGAAAACTGACTTCAGTAGGAGCTTCGAAGCGTGCATCTATTGCAGTACAATTGGATGGTATATCTGCAAAAAATATAAAATCAGTTACATATTCACGCTCAAACTTAGTAGGATCAGTTTTAAAATTGGGTTCTAATGGCGTGGAGACCGATCAAACATATGCGGTAGTAACTCTTGTTGACGATGCACATAAAGCTTTTGGTGTCGCTGATACACCTAATATCTCTACACAGAATGGTAGCTATAATCCTGTTGAAGTAATGGCCACTGTTGAGTTTTCTACGCCTTTGGACAATTTCACTTTTCAGGAATTAAATATGTTTATTGTTAATTCCAGCCAGAATAATAGTGGGAGAGGGGAAGTTCATTTGGTTGGATATGCTTCGACAGACAAAATAGACAATGCGTTGATCGAAAGTGTGAAAGGTAGTAAACTTTCAGCCACTGACCCATTCAAATCGGTAAATAATGAGCCATGGGGGTTGAGTGTTCCTGTCTCATTTGTTTATCCATTAGAATCAAAGAATATTAAAAGTGTATATCCTAAGTTTGAAAGTTGGGCCTTGAGTGGAGGAGCTAAGGATACAAATTGGTATTTAGAGAGATAGTAAGCAGTCATCAAATCTGCTTATAGTTAGTGTTTTAAAATGAAATTTATGGAGATTGATGAATTAAGTTTCATCAATCTTTTTTTTGTACTACATCTCCATTATAGCCAATTTTATTTTGCAAGCATTAATTGTTGATGATAAGGGAAATTATTTTTTATTTCGGCAGTTTGAATAGAGAAATTTGAAAATTCTCATTTTTTTATTAATTTTAAGTAAATAGGTAATAGTTCCGAAAATCAATATTCAATGAAAATATTCAACGCTATAACATTAATATTCACATTCTTTGTGGTTTCCATTTCGTTGAGCAAAGCTCAAAATTCCAATATTCGCCTCAATCAAATTGGTTTTTATCCAAATGCTCAAAAAATAGCAGTTTGGGTAGGTGATAAGCAAGACGCATTTTTTATTTTAGATGAAAATAAAAGAGATACTGTCCTAAAAGGCAAACTTTCAGCCCAAAGAGTAAATGCTATTTCGCAAAAAACAACTCAAATTGCTGATTTTTCTGAGATTAAAAAAGTTGGAAAATATGTGGTGGCTATTCCTAATGTTGGCGTTTCTTATGCTTTTGAAATCAAGTCAAACATTCATCGTGAAGCGGCTATTGCTTCATTGAAAGCCTTTTATTATCAAAGAGTTTCAACTGAATTACCTGAGAAATTCGCAGGGAAATGGCACCGAAAAGCAGGGCATCCAGATGATAAAGTGTTGATTCATGCTTCGGCAGCAACAGCTCAACGCCCTGAAGGAATGCTCATTTCTTCCCCAAGAGGTTGGTACGATGCAGGCGATTATAATAAATATATTGTAAATTCTGGCATCACAATGGCTACTTTACTTTCGCTTTATGAAGATTATCCTGATTTTTTCAAGACTTTTGAAGCTAATATTCCAGAAAGTGGTAATAAAATACCTGATTTATTGGATGAAACTCTGTGGAATTTACGTTGGATGCTGACCATGCAAGACCCTAACGATGGTGGTGTATATCATAAATTGACAAATCCTTCATTTGATGGAATGGTCATGCCCGATGCAGCTACAAAACCTCGTTATGTCATTCAAAAAAATACGATTGCGACATTAGATTTTGCGGCGGTGATGGCACAAGCAAGTCGAATTTTACGAACTTATAGAAAAGAACTTCCAGGTTTGGCAGATTCTTGTCTGAATGCCTCGGTGAAGGCTTGGAATTGGGCAAAAGAAAATCCAAAAATGATGTATCGTCAGAATGAAATGAATAAAACTTTTGACCCTGATGTAGTGACAGGTGGCTATGAAGATCGCAGCGATACAGACGAATGGATTTGGGCAGCAACTGAGCTATATATTACAACAAAAGACGATAATTACTATAAAGCGGTTAATCTTTATCCAGAAAGACCTTTGCCTTTACCAACTTGGAATCAGGTTCAACTTTTAGCTTATTATTCACTTCTAAGAAATGAGAAAAAACTAACATCGATTGCCCAAAAAGATATTTCAAACTTAAAACAAAAACTCACAACTTTTGCCGATGAATTATTGCTGGGCGTTGAAAATCAGGCGTTTAATACCGTAATGGGTAAAACAGCTAAAGATTATATGTGGGGAAGTAGCTCACATGCAGCCAATCAAGGAATTGCACTTTTACAAGTTTATCGCATCAATTCAGATAAAAAATATCTTATAGGAGCATTGAGTAATTTGGATTATCTTTTGGGTAGAAATGCTACTGGTTATTCATTTTTAACTGGTTTTGGTAGCAAACAAGTGATGTTTCCTCATCATCGCCCTTCGGAGGCTGATGGCATCAAAGAACCAGTTCCTGGCTTGCTTTCGGGTGGTCCGAATCCTGGCCAACAAGATAAATGTGAAGGTTATACAACAAAAATTGCTGATGAATCATTTTTGGATGTAACTTGCTCATATTCAACCAACGAAATTGCCATTAATTGGAATGCCCCGATGGTATATTTGGCTGCTGCAATTGAAGTTTTGCAGAAGAAGTTTTAATTTTTACGCTATTCAACCTAATTCTTATGAAAAATCTTGAAGTTTTATTGATTGTTATGTTTTTGGTTCAGAGTGTGGTGTATTCACAAAGCAAACTCATCGAATCGAAGGTTTATAAGTGGGATGATTTGGTGGTTGCAAAAAGACCACAAGGTGAGGCTCGACAAATTTTAGAGGGAACAACACCACATTTTAAACTTTGTAAAGTTCACGCATCAACACTTTTGCCAAAAGGTCGAATGCGACCAGAAGCCTACAGACAAGAAAATGAAGAATTAATCATTGTGAAAGAGGGTGAATTGACCGTAACCATCGAAGGAAAAACAAAGGTGTTGAAAGCAGGCGGTATTGCCTTAATTATGTCAGGCGATTTGCGTGAAAATGTCAATATGAGCGATAAAATTACGACTTATTACGTGTTTCAATTTAATTCAGTTGAGCCAGTTGATATTGAAAGAGGAAAGAAGGCAGGCGGTTCTTTACTGCTTAATTGGGACGAAATCGCTTTCAAACCTCATGACAAAGGTGGAAGACGTGATTTTTTCAATCGCCCGACAAGTATGTGCAAACGATTTGAAATGCATGTTACTACACTTAATGAAGGATTAATGAGCCACGATGCACATCAACATAAACCTGCCGAGATTATCTTTTTGATAAATAGCCAAGCGAACGAAAAAGACAGTAAAGCTCAAGAAACTATCAACGGTGTTTGGCAAGATGCTAAAGTTGGAGATATTATATTTTTACAGTCAAACGATTTACACGGAATAAAAAACGTTGGTAAAGATACTTGTACCTATTTCGCATTCCAGTTTGAATAAAGTTTTAATTTAAAAGATAAAAACGTTTTAGAAATGAGCAATATCCTACATAAATTTAGATTATTTTGTCCGCTACTTGTAGTAAATTTTACCATTAGCCAAGCACAAGATTTTAAATCTTTGCCCATGTGGAATCATCAATTATCTACTGAAGTTCGTGTAAACGACTTAGTAAGTCGTCTTACTTTAGACGAAAAAGTGCATCAAATGCTCAATGCTGCTCCTGCAATTCCTCGTTTGGGTATTCCTGCTTATGATTGGTGGAATGAAGTTTTGCATGGTGTGGCCAGAAGCCCATTCAAGGCAACCGTATTCCCACAAGCCATCGGAATGGCTGCTACTTGGGACACTGTTTCGCTGCAACAAATGGCAAAATATGCTGCCTTAGAAGGGCGAGCGATTTTCAACAAAGCCAATGCTTTAGGCCGAAATAATGAAAGATTTGTAGGATTAACCTATTGGACACCGAATATCAATATTTTTCGTGATCCTCGTTGGGGGCGTGGACAAGAAACTTATGGCGAAGACCCTTACCTAACAGCCATGTTAGGCAAATCTTTTGTACATGGTTTACAAGGAAATGACCCAAAATACTTACAAGCTGCCGCTTGTGCCAAGCATTTTGCGGTACATAGTGGTCCTGAGCCTTCTCGGCATGTTGATGATTTTAGTCCAAACAAATATGACCTTTATAATACCTATTTGCCTGCTTTTAAAGAGCTTGTTACCAAAGCAAATGTAGAAGGTGTGATGTGTGCCTACAATCGTTTAGACGGAAAACCTTGTTGTGGGAATGATGTTTTGATGCAAAATATTCTAAGGAAAGAATGGGGATTTAAAGGCTATGTTACGAGTGATTGTTGGGGAATTGAAGATTTTTTCAAATTTCATAAAACCCACACCGATGCTACAACAGCATCTGTCGATGCTGTTTTGAATGGAACTGATATAGAATGTGGAACTGATGCCTATTATTCTTTGATTGATGGCGTAAAGAAAGGTTTGATTAGCGAAGCTCAAATTGATGTTTCGATAAAAAGGCTTTTTACAACTCGCTATAAATTAGGAATGTTTGACCCAGTTTCTATGGTAAAATATGCACAAACTCCCGAAAGTGTAATTGAATCTGCCGAACACAAAGCCCATGCTTTAAAAATGGCTCGCCAGTCGATTGTTTTATTGAAAAATGAAAACAATGTTTTGCCACTTAAAAAGAACATCAAAAAAATAGCTGTTTTAGGGCCAAATGCTGATAATAGAATTTCAATTTTAGGAAATTATAATGGCATTCCTTCAGAATTAACTACTGTTTTGCAGGGAATAAAAGACAAAGTAGGCAAAGATGTTGAGGTAGTTTATGAAAAAGCCTTGGGTTTTACAAATGATAGTTTGATAGCTTTAGAGAATGTTTCGCACCGTTTTTCTTGGGAAAACAAGCAAGGTTTTAAAGCAGAATATTTTAATAACAAAGAATTAAAAGGAGAGCCAGAAGCAACCAGAATGGAGTCAGTAGTTGATAATCTTTGGCAGGAAGGAACACAAGTTGTAGGTAAAATCAGAGCAAAAGACTTTTCGGCAAGATACACCTCAAATTATAAAGCAGAAAGTGATGGCTTTATCACATTTGAAATCGAAGCTGATGATGGGTATAAACTTTTCGTGAATGATAAAGAAGTTTTAAATATTTGGTTGAGAAATCGTTGGGGGCCAAGAACATACAAACTTTTCACTAAGAAAAACGAAGTTTATAAAATCGCTTTGGAATATTGGCAAGGAGATGGCAAAGCCAATGTAAGAATTAGTGCTGGTAATTTTGTTAAAAGTGATTTTATGGCAATTGCAAATCGAGTGAAAGATGCAGATGCGATTGTGTACGTTGGTGGTATATCGCCACAATTAGAAGGAGAAGAAATGCGTGTTGATTTTGAAGGATTTGCTGGCGGTGACCGCACAACAATTATGCTTCCGCAAGCACAAACCAATTTTATGAAGGCTCTAAAAACAACAGGAAAACCACTTGTTTTTGTGATGATGACAGGTTCGGCAATTGCGATTCCAGAAGAAAGCAAAGAAGTTCCAGCGATTTTGAATACTTGGTATGGCGGCCAAAGTGCAGGTACTGCCGTAGCTGATGTACTATTTGGAGATTACAATCCTGCGGGTCGCTTGCCATTGACTTTCTATAAAAGTGATGCTGATTTGCCCGATTTTAAGGACTATGATATGAGTAATCGTACTTATCGTTATTTCAAAGGCGAGCCACTTTTTCCATTTGGTCATGGGCTAAGTTATTCTACTTTCATGTATGAGAATTTAATTATTCCTTCAACTTCAAGAACAGGAAAATCTATTAAAGTGAGTGCAAAGATTACAAATACAGGTAAAATTGCTGGCGAAGAAGTGGTTCAATTATATGTTTCCTATTCAAATACTAATGGTAAAATGCCAATTCGTGCCTTAAAAGGTTTTCAACGGATTGCTTTAAATGCTGGAGAAAGTAAAATTATTTCCTTCAATCTCTCGCCTGAACAATTATCGCTTTACAACGAAAAAGGCGATTTATATCAGCCAAAAGGCAATATAAGTATAAGTTTAGGTGGCGGACAACCTTATGTAAAGAATAAAACAACGAGTAATGTTTTAATTAAATCACTAAAAGTATTGTAGTTTTATTCTACTATTCAACCTTTTCTATATGAAATCAAGAACTATATTTCATTTGATGGAAAAGTGTTGGTAATTAGCAATTATTTTGGCGAAAAACGCACCAAATTTTTCGCTCGACGGCAAGCAAATTTTGTACATTTCATTTCCTTCGGATATTAATCTTAACACCCCTTTTATAAAAAAGTGTTGTTAAGATTAATACCAGCAAGCGGCGGTGTCCCTCAGTATGTGTATGGTGGCTAAGGCACGATCAATACACCTTCGTGGTCGCCCGATGGAAAATATGTAGCTTTTGTGAGTAATACTAAATTTGATTAATTTAAGAAGCATATTAGGTCGCATAATAATATATTTTTGTCTCATACAAATGCTTTATTATCAGTCGATTATGTAGATTTGATTATTGTATCTAATTCAACCTAATTTAAACAAATGAAACGAAGAACTGCACTCAAAAATGTGCTGTTTTCTGCTGCTGGTATGCTTACACTACCTGCATGGGGAAATAGTTGGAACTCCGATTCTTTCAAACAAACTTCTTCAATTTTTACCGAAAATCAAGCTCAAATATTAGATATTTTGGTTGATGCCCTTATTCCAAGTTCCGAAATTATCGGAGCAAAAGATCTAGGAACATCGGCATTTATCAATAAAATGTTGGCTGATTGTTATGAAAAAAATGTTCAAGAAGGCTTTAAAAGTGGCTTAGAAGGTGCGGAAAAATTGGCGAAAGAAACTTTTACTAAATCACTCGCCGATTGTGATAAACTTCAACGTAATGAGCTTTTAATGAAGCTTTCTACTTCTGCCGATAAGCTGCAAAAAGACTTTTTTACGCTCTTAAAACAACTCACTGTACTGGCTTATACTACTTCAGAGTATGTCCTCACAAAACATTATAATTATGTAATGGCACCTGGTCATTATTATGGTTGTGTGAATGTTTGATATTTAACCTCAGAAGAAGCCTTTCATTAGAGGGAGGTCTTCCTTAAAATCCAAAATAAATCAGATGAGTTTTCTAACTATAGATTCAGTAAAAAACCGAACTTTCGATGCAATCGTCATCGGTTCGGGTATTAGTGGCGGTTGGTCTGCCAAAGAATTATGTGACAGAGGTTTAAAAACATTGGTCTTAGAGCGTGGGCGTGATGTTCAGCACATAACAGATTATCCAACAACTATGAAAAATCCTTGGGAATTTGAGCATCGTGGGCAAGTTCCTTTAGAGATTAGAAATCAATACCCCAAAGGTCGTTCGGGTTTTATGAGAGAAGAAACGTTGCATTGGGCATTGAAACCCGATGAACAACCTTTTGTTGAAGAAAAACCATTCCAGTGGACTCGTGGCTATCATGTCGGCGGAAAATCTTTGCTTTGGGCAAGACAAACCCAACGTTGGTCAGATTTAGATTTTGAAGGCCCAAAACGTGACGGTTTTGCAGTTGATTGGCCAATCAGATATGCTGATTTAGCACCATGGTATAGTCATGTAGAAAAGTTTGCTGGAATTTCGGGGAATAAAGATAATTTACCACAATTACCCGATGGTGAGTTTTTGCCAGCCTTTGAAATGAGTTGTGTTGAGCAGCATTTTAGAGATGTTGTAGGCAAAACCTATAAAGACCGACCAATTATTCATGGTCGTTGTGCTCACGTGACAGAGCCAAAACAAATACATTATGACCAAGGCCGTGCATCTTGCCAAAATCGTAATTTGTGCAATCGTGGCTGTCCTTATGGCGGATATTTTAGTAGTAATGCCTCAACTTTACCGTGGGCAATGAAAACGGGTAAAATGACTTTGCGTCCGCACTCGGTGGTGCATTCGGTCATTTATGATGAGAAAAAGCAAAAGGCAACTGGTGTAAGAGTGGTTGATGCTAATACAAAAGAGATGATTGAGTATTATGCAAAAATCATTTTTGTGAATGCCTCGGCATTAAATTCAAACCTAATTTTGCTTAATTCAACCTCAAATCGTTTTCCAAATGGTATTGGTAATGATAGTGGAACGCTCGGAAAATATGTGGCGTGTCATAATTACAGAGGTAAATTAAGTGCTGATGTCGAGGGCTTTTTGGATAAACGAACTGACGGAAAAAATCCGAGTAATGCTTATTTACCAAGATTTAGAAATCTTTACAAACAAGAAACTGATTTTTTGAGAGGATATTCGGTAGGTATAGGCAGTGGAAGAGGTTTAGTTCAAAATAGCAGTGGAGTTGGTGAAGAATTAAAACAAAATTTACTTAATCCGAAACTTGGCAATTGGAGTATTAGTAGTTGGATGCAGGGCGAAACTGTGCCAATTGAAAGCAATCATGTAAGACTTCATGAATCCTTGAAAGACCAATATGGTATTCCGCAGTTGGTTGCATCTGTTGCATGGACAGAAAATGATGATAAAATGGTGAACGATTATATTAAAGAAATGACAGAAATGTTTACCTTAGCGGGCTTTAAGAATGTCAGAGGTGGTGATTCTCATTCAAATCCAGGTTCTGATATTCATGAAATGGGCGGTGTAAGAATGGGACTTGACCCCAAAACTTCGATGCTCAACAAATGGAATCAATTACACGCTTGTAAAAATGTATTTGTTACCGATGGAGCTTGCATGACTTCAACAAGTACACAAAACCCATCATTGACTTATATGGCATTTGCCGCTCGTGCTGTTGATTATGCAGTAAAAGAATTAAAAAAACGTAATTTGTAGTAGTACAATCGCTTCGACGATCCGATTTCAAAACTGTGTTTTAAATTTCAACCCTTAAATTATCAAAAATGAAAAAACTAACATTTTTTATTGTACTTTTCATGCTCACTTTCTGTCAAGAAATTTTTGCTCAACCCAATAGCAAAAATCTTTATACTTACCCGTTTGGTGTGCAAGCATATACCTTTCGCAAGCATTTTCCAACTGATGTTATCGGAACTTTGGATAAAATTCAAAAAATGGGTATTACTGAAATCGAGACGAGTGGAGCAAAAGGTGTTACAGACGAAGAATATAAAAAATTGTGCGATGCTCGTGGCATTGCCATTCCTTCGATTGGTGCTGGTTATGACCAACTCGAAAAGCTTTCGATGGATATTGTGACAAAAGCCAAGATTTTCGGAGCAAAATATGTGATGTGTGCTTGGATTCCTCACAAAGGCGATAATTTTACACTCGAAGATGCTCAAAAAGCAGTTGAAGTATTCAATAAAGCTGGAAAGTTTTTGAAAGAGAATGGACTAACATTCTGTTATCACCCGCACGGTTATGAATTCCGACCATACGAAAAAGGAACTTTACTGGATTATATTTTCAAAAATACCAACCCAGAATATGTATCTTTTGAAATGGACGTTTTATGGGTACTTCATGGTGGTGGAAATCCAGTAGGATTATTAAAAAAATACGGTAATCGTTGGAAGTTAATGCACGTAAAAGACTTGAAAAAAGGCGTTGTAGGAGATTTTTCAGGCCATACTCCCGCCGAAAATGATGTAGTTTTAGGAACTGGTCAAGCAGATTGGAAAAATATTTTCAAACTCTCTAAAAAATTTGGTATCAAGCATTATTTTATCGAAGACGAAAGTGAACACGAACTCGAAAATGTACCTTTAAGTATTGAGTATTTGAAGAATTTGAAGTAAGAGTTGAAAAGCCAGACGAAAGTTTGGCTTTTTTTGTAGAACGATTTTATATTGTTCATCATAGGAAAGTAATCAAAATAAGAAAAATGGAATTACTTACTATTTGACATATCAGCGAATAAAGCGAAGGGTCGCACCCTCGCTGCCTAAGAGAACAAAGGATGCCAAAAAGTATATTTTGTTACATTAGCCATCCATTTCAATGGGTGCTTTAATCTCAATATGACTAATAGTATATAATTCCGAAGTTTTTCATAAATTGAACACGAAATCAAATCACTTCACCAAACCCGCAAAACACATGAAAATTAAAGTTTTTGGTGTAATTTTCTCACTAATAAGTATTTACAGCATTGCCCAAAGTTACAACCCCAAGCTATTTGATAGTATGAAATGGCGAATGATTGGACCTCATCGTGGCGGTCGAACGGTTGGAGCAGTGGGTGTACCTCAAAAACCCAATGTTTTTTATATCGGCGTAAACAATGGTGGTGTTTGGAAAACTACCGATTATGGGCGTACATGGATTCCAATTTTTGATGACCAACCAACGGGTTCAGTGGGCGATGTTGCAGTTGCTCCTTCAAATCCTAATGTCATTTATGTTGCTTCTGGTGAAGGAATCCAACGTCCCGATCTATCGGTTGGAAATGGCGTTTATAAATCAACCGACGAAGGTAAAACTTGGGTAAACACAGGCTTGAAAGATGGACAGCAAATCGGTGGTCTTGCAATTGACCCTACCAACGAAAATCGAGTTTTTGCCGCAGTTTTGGGGCATCCGTATGGGCCAAATACCGAAAGAGGAGTGTACCGTACAACCAATGGAGGAAAAACTTGGGAAAGAGTTTTATACAAGGATGAAAATACAGGAGCGATTCAAGTAACTATCGACCCTAAAAATCCAAACATTGTTTATGCCGACCTTTGGGCAGCTCGTCAAGGTCCGTGGGAAAATGGCGTTTGGCAAGGCCCCGAAAGTGGATTATATAAATCAACTGATGGTGGTTCGACTTGGAAAAAACTAACCAAAGGACTGCCTACTTTTGAGCAAGGTTTGGGTAGAATTGGCTTTTGCATAGCTCCAAGCGATACAAAACGTATGTATGCAACCGTTGACTCGCCTGAAGGTGGAGGTGTTTTCAAATCAACTGATGCTGGAGAATCTTGGACGCTCGTAAGTCAAGACCCAAGAATTTGGGGGCGTGGTAGCGATTTTGCTGAAGTAAAAGTACATCCAACCAATCCTGATATTGTTTTCAGTGCAGATGTTGACACTTGGAAGTCAGACGATGCAGGGAAAACTTGGACGGCTTTCCGTGGAGCTCCTGGTGGTGATGATTACCATCGACTTTGGATAAATCCGAATAACCCAGATATTATGCTTTTCGCTGCTGACCAAGGGGCAATCATCACTGTCAATGGTGGACAAACTTTTTCTTCTTGGTATAATCAACCAACGGCACAATTTTATCATGTAAGCACCGATAATGCTTTTCCTTATAATGTTTATGGTGGCCAGCAAGAAAGTGGTTCGGTAGGTATTGCTTCTCGTGGAAATGATGGCATTATTACTTTCAGAGACTGGCATCCAGTAGGAGTAGAGGAATATGGCTATGTTGCGGCTGACCCTCTCGACCCGAATATTATTTACGGTGGAAAGATTACAAAATATGACAAACGAACTGGTCAAACACAGAATATTGCTCCTGAAGCGGTTCGTTCAGGGAAGTACCGTTTCATTCGGACGGCTCCCGTTCTTTTTTCACCAGTCGATAAAAAATCTTTGTTTTTTGCAGGAAACGTATTGTTTAAAACAAAAACTGGTGGTGATTCTTGGGAAATTATCAGCCCTGATTTGACTCGTGAAAGTTACGATCAACTTCCTGCAAGTTTTAGTCTTTATACGACCGAAGCCATGAAAAAAATGCCTCGCCGTGGCGTGATCTACGCAGTTGCACCATCTCCAAAAGACATAAATTTGATTTGGGCAGGCACTGATGATGGCTTGATTCATGTAACAAAAGATGGGGGTAAAAATTGGTCAAATGTAACGCCATCCATACCACAAGGTGAGCAAAATGATTTTTGGATTTGGTCGAAAATTTCACAAATTGATGCTGGACATTTCGATAAAAATGTGGCCTATGTTGCAGTAAACAGAATAAGATTGGACGACCAGCGACCGCATATTTTCCGAACAAAAGATGGTGGCAAGACTTGGCAAGAAATCGTAAAAGGCCTACCGAATGAACCCATAAATGTAGTTAGAGAAGATCCAACTCGCAAAGGTTTATTGTTTGCTGGTTCAGAAAATGCTGTTTATGTTTCATTCGATGATGGTGAAAATTGGCAATCTTTAAGGCTCAATATGCCAGCAACCAGCATCAGAGATTTAGTAATAAAAGACGATGATATTGTGGTAGGTACGCACGGGCGTAGCTTTTGGATTTTAGATGATATTACACCGCTCCGACAAATCACTGAAGATGTTGCTAAAAGTGATGTTTTTTTGTACAAACCACAAATTACTTATCGAGTTCGTTGGAGTACCTACACTGATACACCAATTCCACAAGAAGAACCACAAGGGCAAAACCCACCTGATGGAGCAGTCATTAATTATTATTTGAAAGAAAAAGTGAATGGAGTAGTAAAATTGGAAATCTATGATGCCAATCGTAAACTTGTTCGAACTTTCACAACTAATGATAAACCTTATGAATTGCCCGATTTGAATATTCCACATTATTGGATTCGTCCGCAGCAATTACTTTCGGCAGAAGCTGGTTCGCACCGTTTTATGTGGGATTTGCATTATGCTCCGTTAAATTTGCCACCATCTTACCCAATTTCGGCGGTTTATCAGAATACCGCTCCTGATGCCACTTCTCCATGGGTTATGCCTGGTTATTACACAGTTTTATTGACTGTAAATGGAAAAGTACAAGAACAAAATTTCTTAGTAAAAATGGACCCACGAGTGAAAACTTCTGCAATGGATTTAAAAACTCAGCATGATTTATCATTGGCCTGTTATGAAGGACGAATAAAAATTCAAGGTGAATTGGCAAAAATGAAAGATTTACGCCAAAGAGTCCGAATGACTGAAGAAGGGTTGAAACAATTTGATGCCAAAGAAGCAGATTTGAAGAAGTTACAATCAGGTTTGGCTGCGGTGCATAATATTTTACAGGATGCTGATAGTAAGCCTACTATGCAGGCAGTTGCGAGTGCAAAAGAGTTATTAGCTAAATTAGATTTAGTGCTGAAATAGAATGGTTTTTATTTTAAACTGTTTATGAGAGTTACACCAAAAGTGTAACTTTTTTTTTATACGCAACCAAATTCAATTTTAGTTCGTACTGACTCTGTAATTGATTTATGAACCTTAAAAAATGTTATTTATGAAACAAGTTTCTAATCTCCTTCTTGTTGTAAGTTTTGTGTTTTTTATTGCTGTGGGATGCGACAAACAAGAATCTGAACCGACTTACGGTATTATGGCAAAAACCACAAATCTGGGTACTGTTTTGACAAACCAACAGGGGAAAACGCTCTACTTTTTCTCATCTGATGTTAGTGGGAATTCTGCATGTACAGGAAATTGTTTAACAAACTGGCCAGTTTTTAATGTTGATTTGACAAGTATTGACCCAACATTGACTGCAACTGATTTTGGTTCAATCACTCGTGCTGATGGAACAAAACAAACAACTTTCAAAGGATGGCCTCTCTATACTTATTCGGGTGATGCGGCTGCGGGTGATGTGAAAGGTGAGAACGTAGGAAGTAAATGGTTCGTAGCCAAAACTACGTATACTATTATGCTGGCGAATGCCCAATTAGTTGGACAGGACGGTAAACAATACACTTCTAAATACACAGAAGGGGCTGGCGACACCCAGTATTTTGTTGATGAAACAGGACGTACTTTGTATGCTTTTGCAAATGACAAAAAGAATAAAAACAATTTTACAAAATCAGATTTTAGTAATGATGGAACTTGGCCAATTTATGGTCCAGATTTGAAAGATCTTCCATCAGCTTTGGATAAAAGTTTATTTGGTACAATTACAGTATTTGGGAAAAATCAAATGACCTATAAAGGATGGCCACTGTATTATTATGGCTCTGATAATAAAGTTCGTGGAGCAAATAAAGGTGTAAGTTTTCCAAGACCAGGTGTTTGGCCAATAGTCAATAAAGATTCACCTGAAGCACCATTGTAATTCTCAATTTATAGCCTTGAAAAAAAGGTCGCCAATTGGGCGACCTTTTTACGTTTATCCTTAATCATTTATCAAATCCTAACTTTAATTTTCCTGCTTGTACGCTGGTTCGCTCAATCAGATTATTAAATTGATTGATAATAATATAGCTTCGGGGCATGATTGGCAGATTTTTGAGCAAAACTTTAATCGAGTACATGAAGAGTTTTTTAAAAAATTACTCGAAAAATTCCCTGATTTGACCCCAGGTGATTTGAAACTTTCAGCTTATTTACGAATGAATCTTTCCTCAAAGGAAATCGCTCAGTTATTAAATATTACTTACCGAAGTGTTGAACTCAAACGCTATCGCCTTCGTAAAAAGCTTCATCTCGAAACTGAAGAAAATTTGGTTGAATGGCTAATGAGTGAATTTTGATTAGATGAAGTTTAGGATATTTCTAATAAATTTTTGTTAATTGCAACAAATTTGAATACTTAAACTAAACCTATGAAAAACTCCATTTTGGCCTTGGCTCTGCTTTTTTGTTTGGCTTGTGAACAAAAGAAAGAAACCTCTAACAACTATTATCAAGAGCTTCATCGCCCTCAATTTCATTTTACACCCGAAAAAGGTTGGATGAACGACCCCAATGGTCTCGTTTATTATGATGGAGAATATCATTTATTTTACCAACATTATCCAGATAGTACCGTTTGGGGACCAATGCACTGGGGACACGCCATTAGTAAAGATCTGGTTTCGTGGGAACATCTGCCGATTGCCTTATATCCTGATTCACTTGGTTATATTTTTTCGGGAAGTATAGTGGTTGATGAAAATAATTCCACTGGTTTTCAGAATGGGAAAGAAAAACCGTTGGTTGCGATTTTTACCTATCACGATATGGTGAAGGAAAAAGCTGGTCGAAATGACCGTGAATCGCAAGGAATTGCGTACAGTTTGGATAAAGGCAGAACTTGGACAAAATATGAGAAAAATCCAGTTTTGCCAAGCAAAGGAGATGCTGATTTTCGTGACCCAAAAGTGTTTTGGCATGATGCTACCAAAAACTGGATAATGCCATTAGCTGTTGGAAAGAAATTGGAAATTTTTACTTCACCAAATTTAAAAAATTGGCAAAAAGCTAGTGAGTTTGGCATAAAAGAAAGTGTGAATGATGGCGTTTGGGAATGTCCAGATTTGATTTCATTTAAAACCGAAGATGGCTCGGAAAAATGGGTATTGATTCAAAACATTGGCCGTGGTGCGGTAAATGGTGGTTCGGGAACGCAATATTTTGTAGGTAATTTCGATGGAAAAACTTTCATCAACGACAATTCGCCCGAAACAAAACTTTGGTTAGACTATGGGGCGGATAATTATGCTGGAGTTTCATGGTTTAATGCACCAAATAATGAAAGAATTTACATAGGTTGGATGTCGAATTGGGATGATTATGCCACCAAAGTACCTACTTCAACTTGGCGTAGTGGCATGACTGTACCTCGAAAATTATCTCTTATTAAAACTTCCGAAGGATTCCGTTTGGCTCAAATGCCCGTTTCTCAACTTGAAACTTTACGTTTATCAAGTACAAATTTACCGAAGCAAACTATTTCAAATTCTACTTCAATCGAAAATAAATCAGTTCTGAATGAACTGGATTTAACATTTGATGTAGAAGCATCAACGGCTGTCGAATTAGGTTTTGTACTGTCAAATTCAAAAAATGAAAAACTAATTTTTGGCTATGATAAAGCTGCAAAACAAGTTTTTATCGACCGAACAAATGCAGGTAAATCAGACTTTTCGACAAAATTTGCCAAGAAGCATACTGCTCCATTCAATGATGTTAAAACATTAAAAATCAAGGCATTAATTGATAATGCTTCGATGGAAGTTTTCGTAAATGATGGTAAAGTTGCCTTAACAGATTTGTTTTTTCCGAATGAAGATTTTACAAAAATTGAACTTTATAGTAAAGGTGGAAAAGCCGAGTTGACCTCAGGAACATTATCTCCATTGAAATCAATTTGGAAGAAATAAAATAGGTTTCTTGTAAGAACGTCCAAATTGGACATTCACCACAAAAGAATAAAATCATTTTTATAATCAGTCATTAAGAATAATGTCAAAGAAAAATATAGTTTGTTTTGGAGAAGTTTTGTGGGATTTGCTTCCTACTGGAAAAATAGCTGGTGGAGCTCCAATGAATGTGGCAGTTCACGCCAATCAACTGGGTTTGGATGCCACAATGATTAGTGCCGTAGGAGATGATGAGTTGGGAGAAATAATTACTTCATTTCTATCAAGCAGAGGTTTATCTGTTTCAACTATTCAGAAAAATGAATATCAAACAGGTATTGTAGAAGTAACTTTAGATGATAAAGGTAGTCCATCTTATGAAATCATACAGCCTGTTGCTTGGGATTTTATTAGGTTGACAGAAAACGCAAAAAAAGCTGTTCAGGATGCCGATGCTTTGGTTTTCGGAAGTTTGGCTTTACGAAATGAAGTTTCAAAAAATACACTTTTAGCACTTCAATCAGTTGCTAAGTTGAAAATTTTGGATATAAATCTCAGAAAACCCTTTTATAATCCCGAATTGGCCGATGAACTTTTTAAAGTTGCAGATATTGTAAAAGTTAATGACGAAGAACTGGAAATGATGTGTGCATGGTATGGACAAACGGGCGATGAAACAGCTAATGCAAGATTTTTAAAAGAGCGTTACCAACTCAAAGGAATTATCGTTACAAGAGGTGGTAATGGAGCTTTTTTTATTGATGAAAACAATGAAATGGCTGAAAATCAAGGTTTTAAAGTTATAGTAAGCGACACCATTGGAAGCGGAGATTCGTTTTTAGCATCATTTATTACTAAATGGTTGAATGGAGAAACACCAGCCGAAGCTTTAAAATTTGCCTGTGCAGTAGGGGCTTTTGTGGCTACGCAGAAAGGAGCAACGCCTGTGATTTCGGAGGAAGATATTTTGAAAATAATGAATTAATTATGTACAACAATTTTCCAAATTGTTCTTGTAGTAACAATTTGGAAAATTGTTGTACTATCACTTAGTAAATACATACGCCCAAGCAATTAGGACTAATTGCAATGGAAGTCTAAACCATAGCAACCACTGTGGTATTTTTTTGAATTTACCCGAAGTTGCCATATATATATTGGCTGGAAAAACGGCAATAAGCAATAAAATAATTCCCCAAGCAGACAATGCTTGAGTTTGGCGAAAAAGTAAACCAATTCCCAAGATAATTTCTGCAATTCCACTGATAATAACCATTTCCTCGTGGTTTGGAATATACGGAGGCATGGCTTTCATAAAGAAGTTTTTCTTCGTAAAGTGCGAAATTCCAGCAAATACGAAGAATCCTGCCATGATATAAAGGGGTATTTTCTCCATAAGTCTCATCATTAAATTTATTCATCGCAAATTAAGCCAAAAATTGATTTTTATGGTTTATTTTACAGATAATCTTTATCCGAACTACCTATCTATATGAATAAAACTTCTGCTTTTCTTACAATAATTTTGGGATTTTTGTATTTAAACTCTGTTTTTGCTCAAAAACCAAAAACAGAACCCTATTTTCCTGCATTCAATAATTGGCAATCAAAGAATCCTGCTGAATTAGGTCTAAATGTAGAGAAGATTAAGGAAACAATAAAATTTGCTCAAGATAATGAAATTAAAAATCCAAGAAATATGGAAGTGTCTCATTATCAGTCATTTGGTAAAGAACCTTTTGGTTTTGCAATCGGTCCTTTTGCCGAACGTGGTGAACCAACTGGTTTAATCATTCATAAAGGATATATTGTTGCTCAGTGGGGCGAACCAAATCGCTGCGATATTACACACAGTGTCACCAAAAGTTTTTTGTCAAGTGTGGTTGGGCTTGCAGTTGACCGAGGACTTATCAGAAGCGTTTTTGATACTGTTGCATCTTATGTTCCACCAATCGAAATTTATGGGAATCCAGTTAATCGTGTGGCAGATGATTTTGGAAAACTCGAACTTCTTCAACTTTTCGATACACCACACAATAAAACCATTACATGGAATGCTCTTCTTCGTCAGACCAGCGATTGGGAGGGAACACTTTGGGGAAAACCCGATTGGGCAGACCGACCAGATAAAGATGCCTCAAAATGGCTTAATCGACCAAGAAATACACAAGGAAGTGTTTATGAATATAATGATGTAAGAGTAAATGTGCTTTCATTGGCGGCTTTGAGTGTTTGGCGTAAACCTTTGCCACAAGTTTTGAAAGAAAATCTGATGGATAAAATAGGAGCATCAAACACTTGGCGTTGGACTGGCTATAGAAACTCATGGATTGTGTTAGATGGGCAAGCTGTTCAGTCAGTAAGTGGAGGTGGACATTGGGGTGGAGGAATGTTTATCAATGCCTATGACATGGGGCGTTTTGGATTACTTTCACTAAATAAAGGTCGTTGGAAAGACCAACAGCTTTTATCAGAAAATTGGGTAAATCAAGCACTAACACCAACTCCTGCTCAGCCTACATATGGTTATATGAATTGGTTTTTGAATACTGATAAAAAACTTTTACCAAGTGCATCAGTAAAGTCATTTTATCATCTCGGCAATGGAACAAACATGATTTATGTTGACCCCGACCACGATTTGGTGATGGTCGTAAGATGGATTTCAACTGATGCTATGGATGGAGTTGTGAAAAAAGTTTTAGAAGCATTTCCTCAGAAGTAGATATAGAAAAGCGTGGATTATATGAAAATTACATTCAACAAATAATATATAATTAGTTTAAAGACTTTTATCACTTGTCTTTTGTCTAAAATCTTTCGTTTAGTTATTTAATAATTATCTATTCAAAATAAATCAAAAATGAAAAAAATCAACCTAATTGCAGTTTTATTATTTATTTCGATTGGTGCTTTTGCTCAAGCCAAAAAAGAGTTTTATGAACTCCGAACCTACGAATTAAAATTTGGTACACCACGCTCAAATATTGAGAATTACTTTAAAAATGCCCTTTTTCCTGCCTTAAACAAATATGGTGTGAAAAATATTGGAGCTTTTGGAGAATTGGGACTCTCAGACCCAGCTAAAATTTATATCTTAATTCCTTATGCTTCTATTGAAGAATTTGCTGCTGTAAATGCAAAAATCAAAACTGACGAAGATTTCTTGAAAGCAACCCAAGAATATAATGCTTTACCGCCTGAAAAAGCACCTTATGCTCGTTATACTTCTTCGCTCATGAATGCGTTTGACGGAATTCCACAGTTGGTAAAGCCAACTGCTGACCAAAAATTATTTGAATTGAGAATCTACCAAAGTTATTCAGAAGATGCGGCTCGTCGTAAACGTAAAATGTTTAATGATGAAGAATTAAAGATTTTTAGAGATACAAAACTTAATTCAGTATTTTTTGGAGAAGTAATTGCGGGCGAATATCAACCATGTTTGACCTATATGTTGGCATTCAAAAATATGGAAGAGCGTGATGCCAATTGGAAAGTTTTTGGCTCAAACCCTGACTGGAAAAGAATTTCAGGTGCTGCTGAATATGCTAATTCTGTTTCGCACATAATTAGAGTGTTTTTAGTGCCATTATCTTATACCCAACTCTAAAACTATGAAAAGAAGTGTTATATTAGTCATTTTGTTAGGGTTTTCCTTAGTTTTAAAGGCACAAAATGAAACTTATGCTGAGAAATTGGGATTCCCGAAAGGAGCAAAAGTAGTGATTATGCACGTCGATGATGTTGGGATGTCTTATGATTCCAATATCGGGGCAATTCGGTCTGTTGAAGAAGGAGTTGCTACTTCAATGAGCGTAATGATGCCTTGTTCGTGGGTTCCAGGTTTTGTGCATTATCTCAAAAATAATCCTCAAATTGATGCTGGTTTACACCTTACATTAACTTCAGAATGGAAAGATTATCGTTGGGGACCATTGGCTGGTAAACCAACCGTACCGAATTTGGTTGATGCTGAAGGAGCTATGTGGCGAAGTGTTGAAGAAACTGCTAAACACGCATCGGCTGATGAAATTGAAAAAGAAATCAGAAGTCAATTAGAAAGAGCAAGAGCAATGGGCTTTGAACCAACGCATATGGACTCGCATATGGGAACACTCTTTGCAAGACAAGACTATTTGGAACGATATTTTAAAGTTGGCATCGAAAATAAAATTCCTGTGATGTTTCCAGGCGGACATGATACAATGATTATGCGTGATGGTGCAGCAGGACTGACTTTGGAACAAGCTCAAAAAATCGGAAAAATGCTTTGGGATGCTGGTTTGCCAGTCTTAGATGATTTACACAATATCAGTTATGGCTGGACGATGGATAAAGTGAAAAATCCAGATGAAAAGGCTTTACAGAAATACAAAACTCAAAAATATATTGAGTCTTTCAAGGATTTGCAAGCAGGTGTAACGATGGTGATTATGCACTGTACTTCGCCAACGGAGGTTTTTGAGCATATTTCTGATTCAGGCAATACTCGTCGAGGTGACATGCTGGCTATGATTGACCCAGCCTTGAAAAAATATATCCAAGATAATGGAATCATTCTGACCACTTGGAGAGAATTGAAACAAAGACGAGAGAAGATTAAATAAAATTTCGATTATGAAAAAACTGGGCGTTTCACTAATCGTTATTGTAATGTTTGGTTGTGGAGAATCTTCAACCAAACATTTTCCTAATGTAGATGTCAGTATATTGACTCAAAGTTTTGAAAGTTGGTGGGCTTACTACCATAAAAATATTGATTTAAGCCTTGATTTTGATGCTTTGGATACTGAGGCAAAACAGATTTCTAAAAAGGTTTTTTTAGAAAAACTATCGAATGAAAACATCATCGCTATTAAATTAGTCAATGATGAATCCGAAAAACCGATGTATCAGCTGATTGCAATTTCTGACGAGTCTATCTTGCAGACGTCAAAGCAAGAAGCAAAACTTGAATTACAATATTATGAAAAAGAAGGAGCGAAATTTCCTGCTTTTGCTTATACAGATTTAAAAGGTGGCGAAATTACTTCAAAAAATACTGTTGGTAAACTTGTTGTTATAAAAGTATGGTTTATCAAATGTAAGGCCTGCGTAGAAGAATTTCCAGCATTGAATGCTCTTACACGGAAGTATTCAAACCGTGATAAGATTGTTTTTGTTAGTTTGGCTTACGATGAAAAAGAACAATTGAAAGATTTTTTAAGTAAAAAAGTGCTAAATTATCAAAATGCTCATGTTTCATCGGATTACATCACCGAGGAAATGAACGTTCAAATTTTTCCAACGCATTTTATAATTGATGAACATGGAAAAATTTTAAAGATTTTCAACGATGCAAAAAGGTTAGCCGCATATCTCGAATATTATCTACCAAATCAATAACGAGCATTTACATCCTTCCAAAAATATCATTCATATTAAAACCACTTCGTTTGTTGGCTTTTTGTTCTTGACGATATTCGTTGATGAGATATTTAACTTGGTCGCTATCCTTATAAAATGGAGCTTGTTTTTCTTCGTTTTTAATGATTTTCTTCAGATTTGAGATTTCTTTTTTAAACTTTGTTTCTAAACTTTGATAATCATCCGACCCGAAACGGTCATATAATGAAGGACCGAAAAATGAACTTTGCCCAAACGAAGTTGTCTCTGAAAGTTCTTCCTCCAGTTCGGCAACTTGTTGTTTCAATAGTTTTACATAGTATTTCAAACTTTCATCGTTGCTGTGTTCAAAATCAGTTCCTAAAAGTTCAAGCCTGAGGCGAAGTAAATCAAAAAGGTCATCTTTTTCGTAGGCTTCCGTAATTCGGTGCATCAAGAGCGTTTTACGTTCTTTTTCGAGTTCGTCTTTTTCTCGGTCAGGGTGAAATGCTTTCACCAATTCCATATAAATTTGGCGGCTTGTTTTATATAAATTCTTTTCTTCTTGGCGTTTTTTTTCTTCCTTTTCAATTTGCTTGGCTGTTTTTGTTCGATTGGCTTTTCTTGCTTCATATTCGGCTTCGTCGTTGGCCACTTGTTGGTCGAGGTATTCTTGAAATTTTTCAGGGTCACTTAAATCAACTTCTTCATCGAATTTCATACCGAAAATTGAAGAAAAAGACTCTTTTAAATTTTCCGATGCCATTTTATTAGCTTCTTCATTGGCTTCTTCAAAGCTTACACCGCCATTGTGCCGAGTGAAAATCTCCTCTAATTCTGGCGATTCAGTACGAGTGATAAATTCGCTGACACGCTCTAAAATCATTTCAGAAAGTGTTTCATTATCACGTTTCTTAAATATATCTTGTTGAAAAAGGGCATCCAAATAAATAATTTCTTTTACTTGAATAGACATTAGTTTTTTTTCTAGTGGAAGTATTTCTGAGGAAATTTTTGCCTGTATTTGGTCAATTTCAGTTTTTACAAAGGCTATTTTGTTTTTCAGTAAATCAATTTTCTGAATACTCGAATTAAATTGCTTTTGCAGTTTACTCAATGCTGCTGAGTTATGAGTCTTTATTTGAATAAGTTCAGCCATCAGAATGAGGTAAGATTTTTGATAGAATTAAGTTTCAAAGTGTTATTTTTGCGAAAAACGTTTATGCTGAATATTAAACATTACTTTTCAGCGTTATAAAATCGAATGAAACACTTGTTACTTATATTGATATTTTTGTTGGCACTCCAAAGCTGCTATGTTTATCGACCTTGCCCTGTAAAATCTTGCAAGGTTGAGATGGAACATAAACACGGTGGACGTACTTTCAATCCACGTAAGTTTTGGAAAGGGAAAATACATTATTTGGGCGAAAAGGCCATGAAAGACCGCAAGAAACAGCAAAAACTACAAAAAGAACGTCGCAGAATGGAACGCCAACGGAATTAATATAGAACAAGTTTTAAACTTGTTCTACTAAAAGTCCAAGTGACAGTTTATCCAACCTTCATCAAAGCGAGTTGGGAAATTTTTACGGTAAAAATTGATGGCTGGTTCGTTCCAATCAAGCACTTGCCACATCATTCCTGTGCATTCTGTGTTTTTTGCTTCTTCAATTACTTTATCGAAAAGAAGTTTTCCTAAGCCATAGCCACGCATCGACTCTGTAACCACAATATCTTCAAGATATAAACGCTTACCTTTCCAAGTTGAATAGCGGTAGTAGTAGATTGAAATACCTTGAACTTTGCCATCAACTTCAGCAACAAAGCAACCAAAAATCTTATTTTTGCCAAAACCATCTTTGAGCATCATTTCAACAGTATTGGTCACCTGTTGAGGCTCTTTTTCATAAACAGCGAGTTCATAAACCAGTTCATAAACTCGCTCAACATCGGTTTTTTTTATTTTTCTTATTTTGATTTTCATAGTTATAGTCTCCAGCTTTTAAAGTAGAGTAAAGAAATTAATTATTAACAGGTTTTCAAGACTCTAACGAACTTCTTGTTTCACGTTAGGATAGTGAGGGGCATTAATTGTTATTCACATAACTTTCCCATTTCTCTAAAACGTTTTTGAAATCATCGGGTAGCTCAGTATCAAACTGCATCCATTCTTTGGTTCGAGGATGAACAAATCCAAGTGTTTTTGCATGAAGAGCCTGCCGAGGCATTATTTCAAAGCAATTTTCAACAAATTTTTTGTAATTAGAAAATTGCTGTCCTCGTAAAATTTTATCACCACCGTATTCAGAATCACTGAAAAGTGTATGTCCTAAAAATTTCATGTGAACCCTAATTTGGTGCGTTCTACCAGTCTCTAAATTACATTGAATGAGTGAAACATACCGAAAATCTTTTAGAATTTTGTAATGTGTGATTGATTCTTTGCCGTGTGATGCATCTAAATAAACTTCACTCAGTTTACGGTTTTTCAAACTTCGGCCAATATGATTATGAACAGTTCCGGTTGGATCTTTCGGTACACCCCAAACGAGGGCATAATAAGTGCGTTCGATGGAGTGATCTGAAAATTGTTTGGCTAGAAAAGTCATCGAAAAATCGTTTTTGGCTATCACCAAAAGCCCTGAAGTGTCTTTATCAATTCGATGGACCAAACCTGGTCGAATCTCTCCATTTCTATGCGTTGGCAGGTTTTTTAGATAGTAAACTAAACCATTTACGAGTGTTCCTGACCAGTTACCAACGGCAGGATGCACCACCATACCTGCGGGCTTATTCACCACCATTAAGTCTTCGTCTTCATAAACAATATTGAGCGGAATATCTTCTTCGAGCAATTCATGGTCACGTGGAGGGCGTGGCAGCGAGAATGTAATGACATCGAAAGCTTTTACCTTATAACTTGCCTTAACCGTAATGCCATTGACTTTGATGGCTTCTGCATCAATAGAGTTTTGGATTTTATTTCGAGAAATATTTTTGGTAAAATGAGGCAAATATTTATCCAGACGCATCGAAACTTGACCTTTATCGACCACAATACGTTGATGCTCGAATAACTCGTCTTCTTCTTCGTTTTCTATATTTTCTTGTACTTCAATCATTATCCTTAAATTTACGGCAAATTTAAGATAAAATGGCTGATATTTCTGCAAACATCGTTTTCTCTGAGCAAATTAATCGAATTCTTACTTTGCCTTCACCTTTACAAAAATTAGACGACGCTCGTTTTACAAAACATGGAATTGATGTTTTTGTAAAACGAGATGATTTGATTCACCCCGAAATTTCAGGAAATAAATGGAGAAAACTAAAATATAATTTGTTAGATGCTCAAAATCAGGGAGTTAGACAAATTATTACATTTGGAGGGGCTTATTCTAATCATATTTATGCAACGGCTGCTTCAGGAAAATATTTTGGTTTTGAAACCATAGGTATTATCCGTGGCGATGAATTGAGTGAAAATTCATCAGAAACACTAAGATTTGCAGCGGAATGTGGCATGAAACTACATTTTGTTTCAAGAACAGCATATAGAACTTTGAGAGAAAATCCCGCATCTCATTCTCTCAATAATACATTTAGTCATTCAAAATTAATTCCAGAGGGAGGAACATCGCCACTGGCATTGGGTGGAGTAGGGGAAATGGTAGATGAAATTGTACAGCAGTTGGGGCAAGCACCTGACTATATTTTTTGTCCAGTAGGGACGGCAGGGACGATTTCAGGAATAATTGCTAAAACTACTCCAAAGACAAAAGTTATAGGCGTTTGTGTCTTGAAAAATGGACAATATTTACTGAATGAAATAGATCATTTGCTTGAAGTCTCGAACGTTAACAGGGTTCAAAACCCAGTCAACGTTAATCTTGAAATTTTATGGAATGAGCATCATGGCGGATACGCAAAAAAAACACCAGAATTGATTGATTTTGTTTCAAAATTTAATGATAAAAATGATTTTGAAATCGAGCCAATTTATTCGGGTAAAATGTTTTTTGCATTTTATAAATATTTTTTGACAATGATAAAACCTCAATCTAAAGTTGTATTGATTCATACGGGTGGTTTACAAGGATTTATTCACTAATGTCTTGAAAGTAAGTGTGTTACCATAAGTGGTTATGCCATTTGAAACCACAAATGCTCGAAAGTAGTAGCTTGTGTTTGGTATAAGATTGGTGGCATCTTCACTATAAATTGTTGGAAAAATACTTACATTTTTTTCTTTACTGGATTTAGAATCGTTCGTTGTAGGTAGATTATTGCTTGCCGACCAACAAATACCATATTCACTAACATCGAAAGTCCCTTTTGCTTCTACGATTCCTCTGAGTTTTGCAGTTGTGGTAAATATTAAAAGTATGGCATCGGTTTTTATAGTTGGCTGAATGATATCAGCAGTTTTGAAGCTTATCGTCGGGCCAAAGATTGTTCCCAATTTAGTAGTTGCATAACATCTGGCATAGTAATTTGTGCTTGCTTTCAAGCCTTGGATTGCTTCCGAAAAATTGAACGGTGCGACATTATTTGCCGAAATAGCTCCAAGTGATATTTTTAAGTCAGTTAAAGTGGGCATCGTATTTGTTTCGGAATACACAAAGCCATAGTCTGTTATAGACTGATTACCGACATCAGTAATTGCTCCCGAAAATCGTGTTGAGGAAATCGTTGTTTCTGAAATAGTGATAGTAGCTAAGGTTGGAGGTATGGGTTCTATCTCTTTGGGTTTACACGAATTTAGTGCAATAAAGACAAAAGTGAAACTCAATATTTTTTTCATGGGTATAGCGATATTTATACAACAAAGATGTGAGATTTAGTATAATGAAATCTTACAGGCTTAAACTTAACATTTACATTCTTCTGATTTTTTTGAAAAGTAAACGATTATGAATACAAAGTTGATAAGAAATTTATACTGAAAAAATGACTTTGAGCATGAATGTTGTTTTTTTGTAATTGCATTATGATAAGGGATTTATGGTAAGTAGCGGTACTCTTTTGGAGGTTTGTTTTCATGGACTTGTGATTATATTAGATTTTCAAAGTCATCATTCAGTCATTAGTAGTCAATCGGATAAATATATGTTTTTAGTGATTAAGTGCGGCTTCTATTCTTTCCAATCGGCCTTCAATTTTTTGATTCTTATTTTTCAGCTCATCATTCATCATTTTTAACTCTTTTATCGCTTCTACTAAAACAGGAGTTAATCGGCCATAATCAACTGATTTGTAGCCTTTTTCGTCAGTAAAAACCATTTCAGGAAAGACTTTTTCTATTTCTTGGGCAATGAAACCGAGTTGGTTTTTATCGTTAAAATTCCTTTCGGGAAATTCTTCTTTTTTCCAATCATAGCGAACTCCATTGATTTTCATAATGCTTGCAAGTGAATTTTCGATGGGCTTGATATTTGTTTTAAAACGAAAATCCGAACAAGCTAAAACTCCACAAGAAGCAGTAACCGTACCTGTGAATGTGGCATTTCCACTATTATTTACCCAAAAACGCCAGTTGTTTCCTATCCAAATACCTGCTTCAGTGTCGGTTTTCATACCATAAAAAGCACCGTCTGCTCCATTTGTACTATTAGTACTATTGCTCATCCAGACACCCGCAGTGCTTCCACTATGTCGGATTCTGGCTCTGCCATTCACATCAAGAATTTGGTCGGGTGAAGCTACTCCTATTCCTACTCTTCCTAACCCCGTAATTCTCATTAATTCGTTTGAAGCACTTGCCGAAGCCGCAGCATAAAATATATGATTTGAACTTGTACCATCAACTTGATACCTAAAAACTCCTGAATTTAAGCCAATTCCATAGAATTGATGGGCGTTGTTGGCAGCTTCATAAATAACTAATTTTCTGTTGTTGAGTGCGTTTGAGAATTGTAGAGGGGCGTTTGGTGTACTATTTCCTATCCCGACATTGCCCGTACCAGTTATTATCGCATTTCCAGATGTTGAAGTAAAATATCCAGCAGTTCCAGAATTGGAGCTAAACCAACCACCGATACCCCCTCCGTTGTGAGTGGCTTCTATACCGTAACCCAAAGAATTAGTTGCAAGATTATACGCTCTTATACCCCAGTTAGGTATTGTTGGTGTAACTTCTGTCGCTTCTCCATGAACTCCGACTCTACCAATTCCTTTAATTGCTGTTGAACCCGAAGCAGTATTAGTATTTGTAATCTGAAAAGTAGCAACAGGAAAAGTACCACCTCCCGAAGCTGCATAAGGAAAACTCAATAAATCGCTCCACTGTGCATCTCCATTTGAATTTATGGCTTTTAGTACCTTACCAGCTGAGATAGTGCCAACTCCGTTCCCACCAAATCGTAAGCCACCAAATGTTTGTAATGCTGTACCGTTGTTACAACTCAAAACCCCTGCCGTACCTGTCCCGAAATGCTCAGCCCACAGACCCACTCCAAACCCGTTTGTAGATTCATTTGATGCAAAAACACCAAAATTATTACTGGTGGGGCTACTATTTGTTGCTCTTCCGTAAATCCCTTTTAATCCAGCAGCTCCACCAGTTACAGTACCAG